>JAYOXJ010000121.1:0-4017 GCA_038152725.1 Rhodospirillaceae bacterium | reverse complement strand
ACCAGAAGGAACGCGCCGCCGAGTCGGCCGGACTGATGCGCGAGATGTGGGCCGGCATGAAGCCCGAAGTCGCCTTCATCCGGTTGCCGCTGGTGGCGCCCACGGTGACGCTGCTGACCGCCAAGGGGCCTTATGCCGACCTGATCAACTATGGCCAGCAAGTAAAGTCGGATGCCATCGCCAACGTCTCGGTGGTCGCCGGATTCGTCTACTCCAATACGCCGATGAACGGCATGGCGGTGATCGTCACCGGACGCGGCGACATCGGCGCCGCGCGCGCCCTGGCGGAAGACATTGCGACCCGCGCCTGGACCGGACGTGAACGCTTCAAGAAGGCGCTGACGCCGCTGGCCGATGCCGTCGCCATGGCCACGGCCAACGGCGACGATGCCACCCGCCCGGCGCTGATCTTCGCCGATGTCGCAGACAACCCGGGTGGCGGCGGACGCGGCAACACCACCTTCGTCCTGAAGGCACTGGTCGAGGCCGGTGTCAAAGACGCCATTTTCGGCATCTTCCACGATCCGACGCTGGTCAAGGCGGCCCTTGCCGCCGGTGCCGGTAGCGACATGGAAGCGCATTTCAATGCCGAGACCGAAAGCCAGTTCTCCAAAGCCTACCGCGCGCCGGTGAAGGTGCTGGCGTTGCATGACGGCAAGTGTGTCGGCACGCTCGGCATCTGGGCCGGTCGCAGCCTGGACGTGGGCAAGGCCGCGCTGCTGCAGGTTGGTGGCGTCAAACTGGTTGTCGTCTCCAACCGCAAGCAATGCGCCGATCCGGTGTTCTTCCAGATGTTTGGACTCGACGTGGCCAAGGCGCGAAGTGTCTTCGTCAAGTCACGCGGCCACTTCCGCGCCGGTTTCGCGCCGTTCTTCGACGATGCCCATACCATCGAGATCGACGTTCCCGGCCTGACCTCGCCGGTGCTCACCAACTTCGATTTCGATCGCCTGCCGAGACCGGTCTACGCCCTTGACGAGGACGCTCAGTGGCCGGGCCCATCCTGGGCCAGGACGGCTCGATGAACAGCAGCGGGATGAACATGGAAACGAGCAAGGGCCCCTATCGCAGCTGGTTGTTCGCGCCCGGCAATCACGCGCGCCGGGTCGAGAAGGCGCTGTCGCTCGACGCCGATGCGGTGATCTTGGATTTGGAGGACGCCGTCGCGGTGGCCGAGAAGCCGGCGACACGTGCCGTCGCCGTCTCTGCCCTCCAGGGGCCACGCTCAGGGCTGGGCTACATTCGGGTGAACGCTTACGACACACCGTTCTGCTACGGCGATCTCGTTGCCGTGGTCACGGCCGGGGTCGACGGCATCGTCGTGCCCAAGGTGGAAAGCGCCGACCAGCTGAAAAGCGTCGACTGGCTGGTCGGCCAGTTGGAGCGCGATTGCGGCCTTGCTGTCGGCGCCATAGATATCATGCCGATCATCGAGACCGGCAAGGGGGTCGCGGAAGTGCGCGCCATCGCCGCCGCCGGCACGCGCACGCGTCGGCTTTCCTTCGGTGCTGGCGACTACGCCAAGGACATGGCGATGAACTGGACCCGGGGCGAGAGCGAACTGGCGCATGCCCGGGCCGAGGTCGCGCTTGCGTCGCGTGCCGCCGGGCTGGAGGCTCCGATCGATACGGTCTGGATCCACATAAAAGAGGTGGACGGGCTCGAAGCCTCGGCCGAGACCGTCCGCGACATGGGCTACCAGGGAAAGCTCTGCATCCATCCCGACCAGGTCGGCGTGGTCAACGGCGTGTTCACGCCGACCGCCGATGCCGTGGCCTTCGCCGAGAAGGTGGTGGCGGCTTTCGACCAGGCCGAGGCCAAGGGCCTCGCCTCGATCCAGGTCGACGGCTATTTCGTCGACTACCCGATCGTCGACCAGGCCCGGCGCACGCTGGCGCTAATCGGCGCGATCCGCGCCAAGGGCTAAAGCTCGATCAGCACGTTCGGCAGTTCATCGCGGTTCTCGGGGTCGGCCGGGAAATACTCGGCCAGCACCTTGCCGCAATCGGCAACGGCG
Organism: Rhodospirillaceae bacterium; assembly: GCA_038152725.1. Lineage (GTDB taxonomy): Bacteria > Pseudomonadota > Alphaproteobacteria > Rhodospirillales > Casp-alpha2 > TMED8. The sequence continues at coordinate 2,000 of JAYOXJ010000121.1, read as the reverse complement.
GCGAGGAAACCGCCCGCGACATTGCCGGCCTTGACCTGGGCAGTGAACTTGTCGACCGCCGACTGCCAGACGTCGGGGCCGACCTTGGCGTCGATGCCGCGGTCGGCAACGATCTCGACGTAGCGTTCGGCGACGGAAACGAAGATCAGCACACCCGTGCCGCCCGCCGTGCGGTGCAACCCTTGAGCCAGGAACTGCGCTTTAGCCAGGAGTGCGGCCCGGTCCTGGAGGATGCGCTTCGGGATCAGGCGCAGCTTCAGCGCGGGCCAGCGGAACGCCAGCGCCAGCACGACGAACCCTGCCAACTGGCCGAGTATCAACTGATCGGCATCGTGGATCAGGCCGGCCAGGAAGATGCCGATCGGCACCACTAGGGATAACGCGGCGGCCCAGAGAGTCGGGATGTAATAATAATCGTCGCTGGCCGGCGCGATGACGCATACCAACTCGCCGGTGGTTTGGCCCTCAGCCTCACGGATGGCGGCCTCGATTCGGGTCTTTTCGTCGTTGGTAATGAAAGCCATGCTTACCATCCCCCCGAGGCGCCGCCGCCTCCGAAACTTCCGCCGCCGCCGCTGAACCCCCCGCCGCCACTGCTGAACCCACCGCTACCGAAGCGGTTTCTGCGGCGGGTGCTGCCGCCGAACCCGCCGCCGCCTCCGGACATAAGCCGGTAAATCATGAAGATCACGAATAACCAGAAAATTATCGTGATCACGAAATCCGCGTCGGATTCGGCGTTTGTCTTCGACACCGGCGCCGGTGGCGTCGCGCCGCCCAGGACGTCGATAATCGCCCGCGCACCGACAGTGATCCCGTCGGCGAATCGGCCGTCCTTGAACGCCGGTACGATCTTGGTTTCGACGATGATCTTGGCGGTCGCGTCGGTCAGCTTGCCTTCGAGGCCGTAGCCGACCTCGATCCGGACCTTGCGTTCGTTCGGCGCGACAATCAGCAGCACGCCGTTGTTCTTGTCCTTCTGGCCGATGCCCCAGTGTCGGCCGAGCTGGTAACCGTAATCCTCGATGGTGGTGCCCTGCAGAGACTTGAGCGTGACGACGACGACCTGATCGGTGCTACCGGTCTCCTGGCCTGCGAGCAGGTTTTCCAGCCGCGATTTATCGGATGCGTTCAATAACCCGGCATTATCGATGACCCGGCCGGTCAGTGACGGGAACTGGAGCTCGGCGGCCTGCGCGCCGACGCCGACGCAAACCAGTAGAACGAAAACCGATAGCGCGTGGCGGATGCCTCTCATGTCAGGCGCGCCGCCTTTCCGTTACTGGGTCAGCTTGATCTGCGGCGCCTTGGCCAGGCCCGCTTCGTTTTCGACGGTGAAATTCTGCTTCGGCTGAGCGTCGCTGTAGAGGACCGCCTTCCAGATGCGGCCAGGGAAGGTGCGGAGTTCTGTGTTGTAGCGTTTCACCGCCTCGATGTAGTCGCGCCGCGCCACGCTGATACGGTTCTCGGTGCCTTCCAACTGCGATTGCAGTGCGATGAAATTGGCGCTCGCCTTCAAGTCCGGATAGCGCTCGACGGTGACCAAGAGCCGGCTCAGCGCCGACGACAGCGCGCCTTGGTTCTGCTGAAACGCCTTGAACGCGTCAGGGTTGGTCAGGATGTCCTTCGAGATCGCCATCTGGGCGACCTTGGCGCGCGCCTCGACGACGGCGGTGAGTGTGTTCCGCTCGTGCGCCGCGTAGCCCTTGACCACTTCGACCAGATTCGGGATCAGGTCGGCGCGGCGCTGGTACTGGTTGAGCACCTGGCTCCATTTGGCGGTGGTGTCCTCGTCGAGAGTCGGGATGGCGTTGACGCCGCAACCGCCGAGCGTCGCGGCGACCAGGATGACCGCGAACAGTTGCGCCAATTGCCGATACCCAGTGCCAAGGAAGGAATGCATTGTCGCTCGCTCGCCGTTTCGGTTTCAGGGACTCAATTCTATTAGGGGCTGAAGTAGCTAAGAGCCTATAGGGGTTCTACAATGGCTACGATGTACG
>JAYOXJ010000120.1:0-9659 GCA_038152725.1 Rhodospirillaceae bacterium | reverse complement strand
AAAATCATGGTATAAACAGGTCAAACACTAACCGTTACCTACTTCAGCCCCTAACTTTTTTTGCAGCCATACGACTGGATTATTCTCACTGGACGCCGGCTGCTCTGGTTTCAACTTCCGAAGGCCTTCGAAGACATCATCAATTCTCTTTGTGACGCATTTGTAGCGAAAGTTCACTAGCGCATTTCTCGGTTATTTATATGTGATCAGTCTCACATACGTAAACCCGCGTGGCGAAGTTGAGTAACCCGACGAACCGAATCGATTCGCAATTGAAAAGCGGCCGCCGTGCAAAATCCCACTCAAGGGCGGGCGATGGACATCCTGTTGGGGGCGATATCGGTCGACCCCCAGTCGATGGGAAACCGGCCGTCTAACGATTACGCCAGGCCTGCGTGCGGCTGATGACGCCGCGGCTCAATGCCAGATGGACGAGGCGGGCGAAGGCGTTGGTGTAGAAGATCATCATGCCCATGGCGGCGGCCGGCGCGATGTCGCCGGCGTCGTCCATGTTGAGCACCGCGATGGCAGCGAGCGTGGTGTCCGGGTTGTAGAGGAAGATCACCGCCGAGACCGTGGTCATGGCGTTGACGAACAGATAGACCGAGATGTCGAGGACCGCCGGCAGGCAGACCGGTACCGTGACCCGGCCGAACAGACGCCACACCGGCTGCTTCAGCGACGCCGAGACGGCCTCGAACTCGCGGTCCATCTGTTTCAGCGCGGTCAAGGCGGTCAGGTGGCCGACGGTGTAGAAGTGGGTGACCGAACAGACCACCAGGATGGTCATGGTGCCGTAGAAGATGTTCAGTGGATTGCCCGGGTCGTTGAAGAAGAAGATGTAGGCGAGGCCGAGCACCAGGCCCGGCACCGCCATCGGCATCATCGCGAAGAACTGGAACACGCTGCGGCCCAGTGCCGCGCCCGGCATCTTCTCGACCAGATAGGCGCCGCAGAAGATCACGCCGGTGCCGAGGGTCGCGGTCAGCGCCGCCATGCGGATCGAATTCCAGTAGGAGCCCCAGCCGCCGCCGTCCATGCGGTCGAAGTTGTAGTTGTTGAGCGACAGCGAGAGATTGTAGGGCCAGAACTTGACCAGCGCGGCGTACTGGCACATGCCGAGCAGGCCGACGACGAAGGCGGCGACCAACAGGCAGTAGCCGAGGCAGATCATGTCGAAGCGTTTGTTGGGCTTCGGCTCGTAGGCGACCGAGCGGGCCGACAGCAACGCCACCTGGCGGCGCTGGATGATGCGGTCGACGGCGAAGGCGACCAGCGCCGGCACCAGCAGGATGACCGACACCACCGCGCCCATTTCGAAGTTCTGCTGGCCGATGACCTGTTTGTAGACGTCGACGGCGAGCACGTTGTACTGGCCGCCAATCACCTTGGGCAGGCCGAAGTCGGTGATGACCAGGGTGAAAACGACGAAGGCGGCCGAGATCAGGCCGAAGCGCGCCCCCGGGAGCGTCACCGTGTAGAACGTCTTCCAGCGGCTGGCGCGGAGGCTCTGGGCGGCCTCGTAGAGCCTGGCGTCGGAGACGTAGAGCGCTGTCTGGATGATGATGAAGGCGTGCGGCAGGGTGAAGAACACCGAGCCGATGACGATGCCGATCGGGCCGTATATCGACTCGCCCATCAGCAGTTCCTTGATTACCCCCTGGTTGCCGAACAGATAGACCAATGCGATGCCCGGCAGCAGCGACGGCACCAGGATCGGGATCATGACGATCAGACGGAATACGCCCTTCAAGGGCATGCAACTCCGGTTGAACGCATAGGCGAGGCCGAAGGCGATCAGCACCGTGATGATGGTCGAGATGGTGGCGATGTAGAGCGAGTTGTGGATCGAGTAGAACAGCGCCGGCGTCGAGAAATAGCGCACGTAGTTGCTGAGGCCCTGGCCCTTGACCGGGCGCATGACGACACGGCGGAAATCGTTGCTGGAATATTCGTGCCATTCGTTGTCGTCGACCCGCTCGGAGCCGAACAGGAAGACCACGCCGGGCTCGATGGCGCGCATGCGATACTTGGTCGGTGCCTGGAAGCTGAAATCGGGAAACAGCTTGGTGACGGGGAGGCGAGTATCGCTGGTGGCGTCGAGATCGTCGGCGCTGAAGGCCTTGAGTTTGTCGTTGAGCGCCTGGGCGCTGACCGCCGGGCTCCAGCCGTTGCCCTTGTCGACCTGGAACTCGAACTTCGCGAGATCGACGTAGTAGGTCGAGAACGATTTGATCAGCATGGTGCCGAGCGGCAGCGCCAGGGTGGCGAGCAGGTAGATGCCGATCACCACCATGAAGGCGCGCATGCTCCAGCCGTCGCGGCCGACGCGCGGCTTGATGATCGCCGCCTTTCCCGAAATCGCTGGTGCCGCTGCGGTCATCGCTCAGGCGGCCCCGGCGGCGAAGGCGCGCAGCCGCTCGGGTACGAGTTGAATGGAGATTTCCATGCCCTCGTTGAAATCGAACAACCGGGCGCGGTTGATGGATACGCTGGCGGTCAGTTCCTGTCCGGCAAGCGCCGGGCATTCGAGATGGACGCGCCAATTGTCGCCCAGGAATTCGAGTTCCTCGATCTTGCCGGGAAAACTGTTGGGCACGGTGCCGGCGGTGGCGGCCTTGTCGAGCACGATGTCCTCGGGCCGCACCACCAGGATCGCGTCCTTGCCGCCGTCGAGGGTGGAGACGGGGCATTCGAATTCGGTGGTGCCGACGTTGATCCGCCCCCGCGACGGCGCCTTGCCTTGAAACTGGTTGGTCTCGCCGATGAAGTCGGCGACGAACAGCGATGCCGGCTCGCGATAGATTTCCTCGGGCGAGCCGATCTGTTCGATGACGCCGTGGTTCATGACGACGATGCGGTCGGCGACGGCGAGCGCCTCCTCCTGGTCGTGGGTGACCATGATGGTGGTGACGCCGAGGCGCTCCTGCAAAGACTTGATCTCGTGGCGGAGATGCACCCGGACCTTGGCATCGAGCGCGGAAAGCGGCTCGTCCAGAAGCAGCAGGCCGGGCGAGGTAGCGAGCGCGCGGGCCAGTGCCACGCGCTGTTGTTGGCCGCCCGACAATTGCGCCGGGTATTTGCGTCCCTGGTCGGGCAGACCGACCAGAGCCAGCAGTTCATCTACCCGCGCCTTGATCTCGGCCGCGGGCTTACGCGCGTTCTCGAGACCGTAAGAAACGTTCTTGTTGATGGTGAGGTTGGGAAACAGCGCGTAAGACTGGAACACGATGCCGAAATCGCGCTCGGACGGCGGCAGCGCGGAAATGTCCGTGCCGGCCTGGTGGATGGTGCCGGTGGTCTGGATGTCGAGCCCGGCGATGGCGCGGAGCAGCGTCGTCTTGCCGCAGCCCGAAGGGCCCAGGAAACAGACGAACTCGCTCTCGGCGATATCAAAGGAAATGTCGCGAAGGGCCGTGAACGTGCCGAACTTCTTGGTCAGGTCGCGGATGACAAGATAAGGCTTGCCCGCTTCAAGCTGGTTCATGGTTCCACCGTCGCCTGGGGGCGGCACCCGGGTGCCGTCGATCGGTTCTCACCGACGCTAACCGGCGGAGGCCGAGAGGCCACCGCCGGCGTGCGCCAGCTTGGAAGACGCGAAGCGTCTTACTTCTTCGGTTCCGACTTGGAGTCGTAGCGCTTTTGCCACTCTTCCAGGATCTTCTTGCGGTTGTTGGCCGCCCACTCGAAGTCGTTGGTGATCATCTTGGCCAACAGGTTCTCCGGGAAGAACTTGACCGGCTTGGCGACGCCCGGCATCGCGACGACCGCGTAGCCGGTGTTGTACATCTCGTTCGCCTTCTTGGTGATCGACCAGTCGACCAGGGTCTTGGCGGCGGCCATCTTGGAGGTGCCCTTCACGATGGCGGTCGCTTCCATGTCCCAGCCCACGCCCTCGTCCGGGACGATGATGTCGAGCGGGGCGCCGGCGGCCTTCGACTTTGCGCCGCGGAACGCGAACGACACGCCGACCGGGATTTCACCGGCGGCGGCCATCTTGCAGGGCTTGGAGCCGGAGTGGGTGTAGCGCGCGATGTTTGCGTGCAGCCCGTCCATGAACTTCCAGCCTTTTTCCTCGCCCATGATCTGCAGCCAGCTGGAGACGTCGAGGAAGCCGGTGCCCGAGGAATTCGGGTTCGGCATGATGACGTGGCCCTTGTAGACCGGCTTGGTCAGGTCGGCCCAGGTCTTCGGCGCCGGTAGGTTGTGCTTCTTGGCTTCGACGGTGTTGAAGCAGATGGAAGCAACCCATGCGTCCATGCCCACCCAGGTCGGCGGGTTGGACTTGTCGACGAATTTCTTGTCGAGCTTCTCGACGCCCTTCGGCGCATAGGGCTCGAGCATGCCTTCGGTCTTTAGCAGCAGCAGCGAAGTCGCGGCCAGGCCCCAGACAACGTCGGCCTGCGGGTTGTTCTTCTCGGCCAGCAGCTTGGCGGTGACGATACCGGTGGAGTCACGGACCCATTTGATCTTGATGTCCGGATGGTCCTTCATGAAGGTATCGGCGTAACGCTTGAGATCTTCCGCCTCGACCGCCGTGTAGACGGTCAGTTCGGTTGCCGCGCGGACGCTGGTCGACGCCGCGACGACGAGCGCCGCTGCCGCGACCATGCCGGCAAATACGTGTTTCGTCTTCGAAATGTTCATTTTTTTCCTCTCCTGTAGGACTCTCGCCGCAGTGCGGCATCTGAATAACAGTGGTGTTTTGCGGAATTGTGACAGAAATGTTACCTCCATCTTGATCGAGAATCATTTGGCGGTCTAGCGTTACCTCGGGCTTGTTCCCAAGCCGTTCCCGGCCAGGCGCCGAAGCATCGGTTCGAAGTGCCGGAAATCGGGTGTTGCGCGTCCGGCCACCTTGGCGCCGTCGTCCCATTGGCGGACTCGGACACTGTCCGTGAAATTCGGCCCGCCTTGCAGTTCCAGGGTGCGGATCGATGCCGGCGACAGCCGTGCAAGGTATTCCGGGTCGACCGCGCAGAGGTAGCGTTTGGCGTCGACGTGGTTGCGCACGCAGGCAACCATGCGGGGCGGGAAGAAGGGTGCGAGCACCGCAGCGCCGCCTTCGTCGTGGTGGTTGTCGATCTCGAGCGCCAATTCCTCGGAAAATTCGCCTGTGTAGTGGCCGATATCGTGCAGCAGCGCGGCGGCGATAAGTTCGTCGTCGGCGTCTTCGGCTTCTGCCAGCGTCGCCGCCTGGAGCATGTGTTCGAGCATGGTGACATCCTCGCCGAGATAGGAGTCGCCGCCGCGGCGCTGCAGGATGCGCCCGACATAGTCGACGATGGTATCGGCGTTCAGGTCGAGGGTGTCGGCGGTCATGCGGCTTGGGCTCCAAGTTGTGATTCGAGGGTGGCGAGAGTCGAGTAGAGGCCATCGACATCGGCGTAGCAGCCTTCCAGCAGCCGGTTGCCGGTGCTGCCGAAGGACGAGCGCGCGTGCAGCACGCGGCGGTTGTCGACGATGAAGAGTTCGCCCGGCGACAGCCGGAACCCGGCCTGCATGGCCGGGCGGTCGATGATCTCGCTGAAATGCCGATAGGCCCGGTAATAAGCCGGCATGCGCTCGTAGGGCACATCGGTGATCGCGGCGACGGAGCGGCTGTTGAAGCGGATGTGGCGAAGTTCGCCGTCGGGGCCGGTCTCGATCATCGGCCGGCGCGACAACAGCCGCACACCGGCCTGGCCGGCATATTCGAAGTTGGCCGGAAAGTCCGCCAGCAGAGCGAAATCGTCGGGGCCCTCGGCCTTCAGCACTTCCGCCGCCTTGAAGCCGTCGACGACGATGGAGTCGCCGCCCTCGACGGAGTTCTCGATGCAGGCGAGCAATTGCAGCGTCGGTGCCGGATCGCGATAGGGATTGTCGGTATGCGCCTGCAGGCCGGCGTTGGTATAGGCGAGGTTGGTCGGCGACACCTCGGCACGCACCTGGAAGGAGGGGCCGTAGTTGGTCTCGCGCACGTAGCCGAAGAGTTTCACCACGTCGAGGACAGCGCCCAACCGGGCCGGCATGCCGGCGAGGCGGGCGACGCCCCAGCGCCGCACATCCGCGAGCCAGTCGCGTTTCGCCGCCGCGCCGGCGGTGACCGTTTCGAGGGCATGCACGCGGAGCCGGGCCGAGAGCGATCCATCCCAGGTTTCGACTTCGGATGGGAGCAAGGTTGCAGTGGCGGCATGGTCGTAGATATGTCGGCGCAGCCACGTAGCATCGAAGTGCGCGGCGACCGGATCGCCGGCGAAAACCACGTCGATGCCGTCACCCGACGGCGTCGCCTCGGCGACTTGCAGCCCGTTCGGGACCTGGTCGATGGTGATCACGCGCTGCCCGTTGCCGGGATCGCGAACCGTGGGAAGGGCGCTGTTGTCGTACAGCCAGAACGCGTGGAAGCGTGCGGCTGTTCCGTCCTGCCATTGGACCCGAACGGCGCCGCCATCCTCGATGATGTCGGATTGGGAAATCATGATCGCTCCTTGGTGCGGCGGGGTCGCGCGGTCGAATTCAACCTAGCCCAGCGGGAACATTATTTGAATTGATCTATATTGGCCCTTTGACCTAATTTAAATTATGGCTAAAAACACCGCCGCACCGGTTTTGCCGCCGCTCGAATGGATCCGCGTGTTCGAGGCGGCCGGTCGCCTCGGCAGTTTCACCGCCGCCGCGAACGAGCTTTCGCTGACCCAGTCGGCGGTGAGTCAGCGCATCCGCCGCCTCGAAGACCGCCTCGAAGTGCAACTGTTCGAGCGCCACCGCCGCGGCGTCGAACTGACGCTGGACGGCGAGGGATATCTTTATCACGTGCAACTGGCCCTCGACGCGCTCTCCAAGAGCACGCACGACATGTTCGATCATCGCCGCGCGAGCCAGATCTCCATTGCCGCCACGGTCAGCGTGGCGACGCTGTGGCTGGCGCCCCGGATCGAGGTGCTGATGCGCGAGCGGCCCAACATCCAGGTCTATCTCGCCTCAATCGTCCGCATCATCGACTACGATACCGTCGGCGCCGATCTCGAGGTCCGCTTCGGCAACGCCTGGCCCGAGCGCCAGGGCGTCATGCTCTACGAGGACGTGATGAGCCCGGTCTGTTCGCCGGCCCTGTTGGCCCAGGCGCCGGGCGGCGACTGGCGCAACCTGCCGACGATCTCGCTGGTCGGGCCGAGGCCAGGCTGGGCGGAATGGAACTCGGCCACCAACGAAACCCCGTCCGGTCCGCTGACGCATCGCTTCGATACCTTCATCACCGCCATGCAGGCGGGGATTTCCGGCGTCGGTGTGCTGCTCGGATCGCTGCCGCTGTGCGAACAGGCGATCCGCGACGGCCGCCTGGTCAGGCTGAGCGACAAGGAGCTCCGGACCGGCGGCGGCTATTGGCTGTTGTGGCCGCAGGGATCGCTCACGCCGACGCATCTGGAGCCGGTGATCGACATCATGACCCGCCAGACGATTTAGCGAGCAGCGTGGGCAGTGCGTCGACATCGTCGACGATATGATCGGCGTGCGGTTCGAGGACGCCGCGGCCGGCCGATCCGCTGAGCACGCCGATCTTCAGCCCGGCGCCGCCGCGCCTAGCCATTTCCAGGTCGTGGACGTTGTCGCCGACCATGGCGACCTGCGCCGGCGAGATGCCGACGGCATCGCAGAACGCCAGGAACATGCCGGGTGCGGGCTTGCCGCCGTGGCCGCTGTCGCAGCCGACGACGAAATCGACGGCGCCGTCGCCGGTCAGCCGCGCCATGGTGCCGCGAGCGCTGGCCTCGGTGTCGTTGGTGGCGACGCCGATCCTGAACCCGAGATCGCGCAACACCGTGAACAGACGCCGGAGGTCGACCAGCGGCAGGGCGTTGGCGATGGCGCCTTGTTCGAACAATGGCGTGATGCGCCGGAGTGCGGCTTCGGGAGTCAATCCCTCCAGGTGTTCCGACCAGGCGTCTGCGATTTCGGCGTAGCTGCCGGCGGCGAGCAGCGAACCTGGGCTGAAATCGCCCTGGTCGGTCATGCCGGTGGCCGCGAGAACGCGACCGGCCAAGGTCTCGTCGCCGGCGAAGACGTCCCGTGCCGCCGCCAGGTAGGTCGGCCGCCAGGTCGCGTTGAAATCGATCAGCGTGCCGTCCTTGTCGAACAGGATCGCCCGGATATCGCCCATCGCTGCCGTGTTTCCCGCCCTTGTTTCGCCGCAAGCAATGCTCGATAACAAGGCCCTTGGCAAGCGATGGCAGCAGTACGCTGGGGGCAATTTGCAGGGCATGGAATTCGATTTCGTCATCGTCGGTGCGGGCTCGGCCGGATGCGTGCTGGCCGACCGGCTGAGCGCCGACGGACGGAACCGGGTGCTGGTGTTGGAGTTCGGCGGCAGCGACGCGAGCGTCTTCATCCAGATGCCGACGGCGCTCTCGATCCCGATGAATATGCCGAAATACGACTGGGGCTACTGGACCGAGCCCGAACCCGGCCTCGCCGGGCGGCGCATCCACCAGGCGCGCGGCAAGGTGCTGGGCGGCTCGTCGTCGATCAACGGTATGGTTTACGTTCGCGGCCATCCCGGCGATTTCGCCGAATGGACGGCACTTGGCGCCACCGGCTGGAGCTATCCCGATGTGCTGCCCTATTTCCGCCGGGCCGAGACCTGTGTCTATGGCGAGGACGATTATCGCGGCGGTGCCGGTCCGCTCGGCGTCAATAACGGCAATGGCATGAAGAACCCGCTCTACCGCGCCTTCATCGAAGCCGGGCATGCCGCCGGCCATCCGCTGACCGACGACTACAACGGCCGCAGCCAGGAAGGTTTCGGGCGCATGGACATGACGGTCAAGGGCGGCAGGCGCTGCTCGGCCGCCAATGCCTACCTGAAACCGGCGATGAAGCGCGCCAATCTCTCTGTCGTCACCAACGCCCGGAGCCGGCGCGTGATCTTCGAAGGTACGCGCGCCGTCGGCGTCGAATACGAGAAGGGCGGAGAGGTAATCACCGTCCGCGCGACGCGCGAGGTCGTACTCTCCGCCGGCGCCTTCGGCTCGCCGCAGTTGCTGATGCTGTCCGGCGTCGGTCCGGCGGCGCACTTGAAGGACCACGGCATTGCGGTGGTGCACGATCTTCCCGGCGTCGGCGAGAACCTGCACGACCATCTGGAAGTCTGGGTGCAGCAGGCCTGTATGCAGCCGATCACGCTGGCGTCGAAACTGAATCCAATTTCGAAGGCGTTGATCGGCATGCGCTGGCTGTTGTTCAAGGACGGGCTCGGCGCCACCAATCATTTCGAGTCCTGCGGTTTCATCAAGAGCGGGCCGACAGCGCCGTTCCCGGACATCCAGTACCATTTCCTGCCCGCCGCCATGAGCTACGACGGCAAGTCGGCGGCAAGCGGTCACGGTTTCCAGGTGCATGTCGGCCATAACAAGCCGAAGAGCCGGGGACGCCTTCGCCTGACATCGCCGGATGCGGCGGCCAAGCCGAGCCTCTGCTTCAACTACCTCGAACATCCGGACGACCGCGCCGGCTTTCGTGCTGCCGTGCGTTTGACCCGCGAGATTTTCGCGCAAACGCCGCTCGATCCTCTCCGGAGCGGCGAGATCGCGCCAGGCGATACTGTTCAGAGCGATGACGAGATCGATGCCTGGGTGGCGCGGACGGCGGAGACCGCCTATCACCCCTGCGGCACCTGCCGC
>JAYOXJ010000119.1:0-9674 GCA_038152725.1 Rhodospirillaceae bacterium | reverse complement strand
GTCCTGGGCATATACAGGGTTTTCGAAGAGATCGCGCATCTCGGTGGTAACGGCCTTGAGCCCCGGCCGGCCGCGCCAGGCGCCGTCGAGCGAGGCGAGCGCGCGGGCATCTGTATCGACGGCATGGACCTGCGCGCGTTCGGCCAAGCGAAGCGCGAACGGCCCCGAGCCGGCGAAGAGATCGAGCACGCGAGACGCATCGCCGGCATGTTCGAGGACGAGTGCCGCCAGCGCCGCCTCGCCGGCCGCCGTCGCCTGCAAAAAGCCGCCGGCCGGCGGTACCAGTTTGGCGCTGCCCATGGTCAGCGTCGGATTGCGGCGGGTGACGACCGGGTCGCCGTCGGCGGTGACGCGTGCGAGATCGAGCCTATCGGCAAGATCGCTTAGGCCGGTGAGGGCTGCGTAGTCGAGTTCGCCAACGCCGGAGAGTGCGATATCGAGACCGGTCTCGGTGAGCGTCGCGGCGACGTCGAAACGGCGCCGGCCCGGCAATACGTCGGCCAGTTCTCGCGCGACGGCGAACGCCGTCTCCAGCCCCGGCGCCAGGATCGGGCAGCTTTCGATTTCGAGCAGGTCGTGGCTCCGCGCCCGCATGAAACCGACCAGAACACGGCCGCCCTCGCGCTGGACATGCAACGTCACCCGCCGCCGGCCGGCGCCGTGCGCATCAATAAGGTCGTCGACCGAGGATTCGATGCCGCGATTGGCGAATGCGGTTTCCAGCGTCGCGCGCTTCCAGCGCCTGTAGGCGTCCGGCGCGAAATGCTGCACCGTGCAGCCGCCGCAGAGACCGAAATGAGGGCAGGGCGCCTCGACGCGTTCGGGCGAGGGGTCGATCACGCGAACGAGCCTACCACGATCGCCGGCGACGTCGGCCTCGATGCGTTCGCCGACCAGCGCGCCGGCGACGTAGACAGGCCCGGCGCCGCCTTCGGCGATGCCGTCGCCGTGCCGGCCGAGGCGCGATACCGTCAGTTCGCGGCGCTCCGTCCTGCGCGCGCCGCCACCTTTGCGTTTGCGTGATCTTGCGTTCAAGCCGTCTCTCCCGATGCCCATCCATTAGGGCAAGGCGCAGGCAGGTGCAACTTGGCCGACCGAGCGAGTGGTCATCCCCTGGTTGACGGCAAGCGGGGCGTGAGTCACAACCGGCCCATGCCCATGCATGCGGAAAAGCGGTTCCTTCCCTACACGCCGGAGCAGTTGTTCGAACTGGTCCGCGACGTCGAGAAGTACCCGGAGTTCCTGCCCTGGTGCCAAGGCATTAGACTGCGCAAGCGCGAACCCGCGGCCGACGGCGCCGGTGAACTGCTGCTGGCCGACATGGTCATCGGCTTCAAGGTTTTCCGCGAACGGTTCACCTCGCGCGTGCTTTCGTTGCCGGGCGACGGCGCCAATCCGCCGCGGATCGACGTCACCTATACCGAGGGGCCGTTCAAGTACCTCAACAATCATTGGGTCTTCTGCCCGGTCCCCGGCGGGACCGAGATCGACTTCTTCGTCGATTTCGCGTTCAACTCGCGCATTCTGGAAAAAGCGATCGGGCTGATCTTCAACGAGGCCGTGCAAAAGATGGTCGGCGCCTTCGAGACCCGCGCCAAGCGGATTTACGGCAGCGCCTAGCGCGCGGCCGCCCGCATCAACATGTCGAGCGCGGCGATGACACTGGCGCGGCGCACGGCGGCACGGTCACCGTCGAAGACGTGCGCGGCGTGGACGGTCGCGAAACCGTCGCGCGCGACCGCCAGATGCACCAGGCCGACCGGCTTGCCTTCAGTGGCGCCGCCGGGGCCGGCAATGCCGGTGACCGAGACGGCGAGATCGGCGCGCGAATGCTTGAGCGCGCCTTCCGCCATGGCACGGGCGACTTCCTCGCTGACCGCGCCGACCGTCTCGAACAGGCTCGCCGCCACCCCCAGCATCTCCTGCTTGGCCTCGTTGGTGTAGGTGACGAAGCCGCGCTCGACCACGTCGGACGATCCGGCGACGGCGGTGAGGGCGCCGACGATCAGACCGCCGGTGCAGGACTCCGCCGTTACCACCTTAATGCCCCTACCGCGGCAGGCCCGGAGCAACGCCTCGGCCGCGGTCGTGAGTTGGTCGTCGCGATGCATCAGAATTTCCCCATGGCATAGCCGACGCAAACCAGCGCAATGGCGGCATAGAAGGCGGCAAGGATGTCATCGAGCATGATGCCGAGCCCGCCCTGGAATCGCCGCTCGGCCCAGTTCACCGGCCATGGCTTGAGGATATCGGCGACGCGGAAAAACAGGAAGCCGAGCGCGTAGAACAATGGATCCAACGGAGCGGCGAGGGCCAGCGTCAGCCATTGCCCGGCAACCTCGTCGATGACAACGGCGCCCGGATCCTCGACGCCGGCGGCGCCGGCGTAGACACCGGCCGCCCAGATGCCGACGGCAAAGACCGCAATACTCGCCGCCAGCAGCACCGCGGGTCCCCAATAGAGATGAATAGCCCAGGCGAAAGGCAGTGCCGCGATCGATCCCCAGGTACCAGGCATGCCCGGCAGACGGCCGGCACCGAACCAGGTGGCCAGCAGAATCGGCACACTTGCCAGGGTGGGCTGGGGGCGCTCGGGGGGGGACTCGGTCATCAATTACCCTATGCGCTGTGCGGCCAAAACGTCAAAATCGGGCTGAATCCGTAATTCATCCCCGTTTTGACGTTCCCAGGCCTTCCGGACAAGCAATATTACCTTGCGTGCATTGCACCATCTGGATACTTTTTTTCCCTGGGTTACGTGACGGGAACCAACCCGCCGAACCCCTGGGGGCGATTTGCTGACCGACGCGGCTGTGGCCGTTCCGACAACATTTTGAGGGTGGCGAGTTGAGGGATGTCGAAACGTTTTGCCGGTGAAGAAAATTCTTGGTTTGCCGGCTTTCGCGAGCGACTGGTAGAGCTCTTCCCCGAACGTCAGGTGCACTTCCGCACCGACGGCCGGATCAGCTTCTTCCGGGTCACCACGAGGGCCCAGTTGTCATCGATAGCCGCCGCGGCGATCACCGTCGGGTGGGTGTCCTTCTCCTCCTACAGCTTCGTCGAACATGAGCGCGTCCTTGCCCTCAAGGACGGCCAGATCGCCAACGCCAGGCTCGCCTATCACAGCCTGCTCGGCGAGGTCGCCGAATATCAGAACAAGTTCAATTCCATCACTCAGGATCTTGAGCGAAATCACGCGATGATGCTTGGCCTGGTCGAACGTAACGCCAAGCTGCAGAACAACCTGCGTTCGGTTTCCGACGAGCTTCGCTCGACCCAGGACGACCGCGCCAAGATCGATCAGGCGCGCGACTCGCTCCGGCGCAAGCTGTCCAGCCTGGAACACGAAGTGCGCGGCATGACCAGCCGCAACTTTGCCCTCAAGGACAACCTCGACAACACCGAGAGCGACCTGCAGCAGGCACTGGCCGAGCGCAACCAGGCCCGCGTCGAAGGCTCGCGCATGAAAACCTACGTGCGCCAGCTCGAAACCCGTCTCGCCAATCTGCAGGAAAGCCACGAAATCTCCGTTCAGCGGCTGACCGAACAGACCGTCAGCCAGATCGACAGCCTGGAACACGTCATTTCGCTGACCGGCATCGACCCACGCAAGCTGGGCACGCCGGCCGAGATCGCCATGGCCGATCAGGCGCCCAACGAAAAGGCCGGGCAGGGCGGTCCGTTCATTCCGGCGGAGGCGCTCGACGCCATGCCGGCGGGCGATCTGAAGAGCAACCTGGACCAGCTCGACGGCCACTTGGCCCGACTGAACGCGCTGCAGTCGACCATGCGCTACATGCCGCTGGTCGCACCCCTCGATACCTATTACATCACGTCGGGCTACGGCAAACGGCGCGACCCGATCAACAACCGCTGGGCCGCACATTACGGCCTCGACTTCGGATCGACGATGAAGGCGCCGGTTTTCGCCACCGCGCCCGGCAAGGTCGTGGTCTCGGGCTGGAACGGTCGCTACGGCCGCTACATCGAGATCGACCACGGCAACGACATCCGCACCCGGTATGGGCACCTCAACAAGATTTTCGTCAAACGCGGCCAAAAAGTGGGTTTCCACGACAAGATCGGGCTGCTCGGCGACTCAGGCCGCACCACCGGCCCGCATCTGCACTATGAAACGGTATTCAAAGGGCGTAACATCGACCCGATGAAGTTCATCCAAGCGGGACGACATGTTTTCCAAAAATAACAAGGGCAAGCCGGCAAACACGCCGGAGCCGCCCAAAGCGCCGACCAAACCGGCTCCGCCGTCGCTGATCAGCCGCGACCTGAAGATCGTCGGCGATCTAAAGAGCGATGGCGAGACTCAGATCGACGGCTCCGTCGAGGGCGACATCTGCTCGAAGACGCTGCTGATCGGCGAAAGCGCGCACATCAAGGGCGAGATCACTGCCGAGTCGGTGATCGTGCACGGCACCGTCAACGGCCAGATCAAGGCCCGCTCGGTCAAGCTGGCGCAATCCGCGCACATGGTCGGCGACATCCTGCACGAGGATCTGGCGATCGAGACCGGCGCCTTCCTCGAAGGCCACTGCCGCCGCATGGAAGAAGAGAAGCCGGCGCGTGTCGCCGCTGTCAACGACGGCAGCGCCGCCAAGGATAAGCCGCAGGAGCAGGCGAAAGCCGGCTGAGCCGCGCGTCTTAAAGCGCGCCCTTCAAGACATCCGCATAGAACGCTGGGTCGACGTTGCCGCCGGAGCAGACGACGACTGTCGTCTTGTCCTTGCAGTCGAGCTTTCCGGAGAGTGCCGCCGCCAGGGCTGCCGCGCCGCCGGGCTCGACCACGACCTTGAGGCGCAGGAACGCCTGTACCATGGCGTTCTTCACCTCGTCGTCGGATACGGCGAAGCCGCCGGCCACGTTCCCTTGCGATGCGGCGAAAGTCAGTTCGCCGGGCATCGCCGGCATCAGGGCATCGCAAATCGTCTTGGCGCCCTCGATGTTGCCGACGCGCGCGCCTGAGGCAAGCGACCGGCCCATGCTGTCGAAACCGACTGGTTCGGCAGCGAAGACCCGGGCATCGGGAAAGGCGGATTTGACCGCGATGCCGACCCCGGAAAGCAAGCCGCCGCCACCGACCGGCACCGCCACCTGATCGAGCAGGCCGCCGTCCTGAGCCGTCAGTTGTTCGCAAATTTCCAGTCCAGCGGTGCCCTGGCCGGCGATGACGCGCGGATCGTCGTAGGGTTTCACCAGCATCGAGCCCTTTTCCGCCGCGACGCGGGCTCCGATTTCCTCGCGGTTTTCCTTGTCGCGGTCGTAGAGCATGACCTCGGCGCCGTAACCGCGGGTGTTCGCCACCTTCAGCTTCGGCGCATCCGACGGCATGATGATCGTTGCCGGAATTCCGAGCAGCTCGGCGGCATGCGCGACGCCTTGCGCGTGATTGCCGCTAGAGTAGGTCACGACACCTTTTTGTTTTTCATTTTCAGGGATTTGCGAGAGCGTGTTGAAAGCGCCGCGAAACTTGAAAGCGCCCGTCCGCTGCAACATTTCCGCCTTCACCAACAGCCGGCCGCCGACCATGGCGTTGAGATGCACGGATTCCAGCAACGGCGTTCTGACGGCGTAACCGGCAATGCGCCCGGCGGCGGCGCGGATGTCGTCAATGGTGGTGGGCGGATATGGCATCTGCGGCGAGGAGGGCGTCATTCAGGGGCTCCGGGACTTGAGGTTCGGACAGGGTCGGCGCATGGCCGAAGCCTGGCACGACGACAGGGACCATGTGCGGCAAAGCCGATTTCATCGCCGCCAGGGTCTCGGCCGAGAGAATATCCGACAGCTCGCCCCGTACAACCACCAAAGGCACGCGGCCGAGCGAGCGGTAGAGCGGCCACAAGTCAACGGAACCGCGCTGGCTTTCCAGCGGCTTGGCGATGGCCGGATCCCAGTCGTGGACGACGGTGCCGTCCGGGCGCTCGACGGCGGTACGCCTTGCGGCACGAACCCAGGAGTCGTCGTCCATGCCGGGCATTTCCGGGAAGCAGGATTTCAGGAAATCGGCGGCTTCGCGCCAATTCGCGAACACCCTGTCGGCGCGGTGCACGTAGGCGATGATGTCGTCGAGGCCCTTGTCGTCGATTTCCGGCCCGACGTCGTTGATCAGCGCGCCGGCGACGGTGGTCGGCATCACCGTACCCATGGCCAGGGCCATAATGCCGCCCATCGAGGTGCCGACCACGAACATCCGGTGCAGATTGAGCGCCGCCAGCAGGTGGCGCACGTCGTTGACGTAGACGGCCGGGTGATAGTTGCGCCAGTCGGGGTCGCGCGCCGACTTGCCGCGGCCCCGGATGTCCGGACAGATCACCCGGCGCTTGGCGGCGAGGCTTTTGGCCAGCGCATGAAAATCGCGGCAGTTGCGCGTCAGGCCGGGCAGACAGATCACCGGCGTGGTTTCAGCGTACTTGGGGCCGTAGTCACGGAAATAGAGCCCGAGGCCGTCCTCGGCGGTATAGAAATGCTCGCTGAACGCCGCTTCGTCGGCCACGTTCAAAGCCCCAGCAGCGGCGGCAGTCCGCTCAAGTCGGAAATCACCTGCTCGGGACTGCCCGGCAGGTTTTCCTGGGGCTGGCCGTAGCGGTTCACCCAGATGACGCGAAAGCCGAAAGTGGCGGCGCCGGCCACGTCCCAGGCGTTCGACGACATGAAGCAGATACGTTCCTTCGGCACCTTGAAACCGTCGACGGCGAGTTGGTAGACGCTGGCGTGCGGTTTGTAGATCTTGACCGCGTCGACCGAGAAGGCCGTATCGAGCACGGCACCGATCTTGGCGTTGTCGATGGCCGCCTTGACCATGTCGGGGGAGCCGTTGGTGAGGACCGCCGTCTTAAGGCCGCCGGCCTTCAGTTTCGCATGTCCGGCACCTCGGGAAAGCCGTCGAGGCGCCAATAGACATCGAGCAGCTTCTGGCGGAGCGCAGGGTCCGAGAGCTTGAGCGTCGCCATGGCGTAGTCGAGCGCGTCCTGCGTCACCTGCCAGAAAGGTACGTACTCACCCATCAGGCTGCGCAGCCAGGTGTATTCGATCTGGCGAAGCCGCCACATGTCACTCAACGGTTTCTCCTTGTCGCCGAGCGCGTCCTTATTGTGCGCGGCAGCTGCGGCCAGGTTGAACAGCGTGCCGTAGGCATCGAACACACAGGCATCGATATCGTTGCGACCGAGCGGCATGGCAATCCTCCCGCGGCTATTTTGAACCGTTCGTTCTGAAACTATTCCATTGTTGCCACGCCGGGCGCATGGGGTCAACGGTCATGACTGTCGCGGCAAAGCCAACGGGCGGCGCGAAAATACATATTTTTTATGTAACTTGGTTACAGACGCACCCGCGCATCCGCCCCTAATGTCAGCTCATGCGATCGGTCATCGGTTGCAATTCATTTCTCTGACAAAGAGGTCTTGTGATGGTTTTATCCTGGCTAAAAGGCGGTCTCGTACTTGGGGCCGTATTCTTCATCGCGGTGGCGCTGATCAAGCCGATCGGCGTTTCCACGCAGTTCGTGGTCTTTGACGGCATCCTCTGGGACGCGGTCAACGACAGCGCCGTCGTCGCGGCACCGGAAGCGAAATCCGGCTTCAAGAGCCCGAACGCCTATCTCGACAAATATGCCAAGAGCGTCGCCAGGCCGCTGAACTACGGCTTCGTCTTCGTGTTGGCGATCATGGCGGGAGCAGGGCTTTCCGCACTGCTCAGGGGCGGCGTGCCGGCGGCCGAGCGCACCATGCCGCAAATCTGGCGCGCCAACTACGGCGACGAGGCGTGGAAGCGCTACGCCACATCGTTCTTCGCCGGGCTCTTGGTGCTCTACAGCGCGCGTCTTGCCGGCGGCTGCACGTCTGGACACATGATGAGCGGCATCATGCAAACTTCAATATCCGGCTATCTGTTCGCGCTCGGTGCCTTCGCCGTCGGCATCCCGCTCGCCATTATGTTGTTCCGAAAGTAGGCCTAACATGTCTTCGCTCATTCTCGCCATCGTCATCGGCGGCGCCTTCGGCTTCGTTCTCGACCGCATCGGCGCCACCAACCCCGACTACATCATCGGCATGCTGCGGTTGAGCCGCCTGCACCTGATGAAGACGATCCTGCTCGGTATCGGCGTCGCCTCGGTTTTACTGTTCGCCGGGCTGCTCGCCGGCCTGGTTCCGGCCGGACACCTGAGCGTAAAGGCGGCCTACGTCGGCGTCATCGTCGGCGGCGGCCTCTTGGGCGCGGGATTCGCCATCGCCGGCTACTGCCCGGGTACGGGTCTCGCCGCAGCGGCGACCGGGCGCAAGGACGGCTGGTTCTTCGTGCTCGGTGGCCTTGTCGGCGCCGGGCTCTACATGGCCAGCTACAGCTGGGTCAAAAGCACCGGCATCCTCGCCGACATTGCCGGCGGCAAGTCGACACTGGGTGCCATCGCCGGCACCAAGTACCCGGCACTGATCGCCGGCATCCCCGGCGAATTGGCGGGAGTCGTTGTCGGCGTCGTGCTGATCGTGATCGCCTGCGCCTTGCCAGCCCGCATGCGCGGCTAGGACCTGCGGTTCCCGGGCAACGCCCGGTATCCACCGAAACCCCCTTCGTCCAAACCCGGCGAGGGGGGTTTTCGTTTCCGCCGAGATGTTCGAGCGGCCGCTCAGTCGTCCTGAACGTGGAGATCCTCGGCGAGGCCGAGCGCCACTTCGGTCTCGGCCAGGCGCGAGCGGTAAACCTGAAGGTTTTCGAGTACCCGCTGGACGTAGTTGCGGGTTTCGTCGAAGGGGATCATTTCGACCCAGTCGATGGCATCGACATCGGCCTCGCGCGGGTCGCCATGCGCCTTCATCCAGCGCGAGACACGGTGCGGGCCGGCGTTGTAAGCCGACAGCGCCAACACGTAGGAGCCTCGGAAATCCTGGATCAGGCCACCCAGGTAACTCTGCCCCAATGTCATGTTGTAGATCGGGTCGGTGGTCAGCTTGACACGCGAGAAATGCAGTTTGAGGTCCTTCGAGACCTTCTGCGCCGTCGGCGTGATGATCTGCATCAGCCCGCGCGCGCCGGCGTAGCTTTGCGCGTCGACACTGAAGGCGCTTTCCTGACGGATCACCGCGAGCGTCAGCGGCACTTCCGGCGCCGGCGCTTCGGCGGTTTTCGGCAGCGCCGGCGGGTCCAGCGTCGGATAGGCGACGTCCAGCAGCGCCGCCCCCTCGCGCCCGGCGCGCTTGGCGATCCACACAGCCAAGTCCGGCCTGCCGGCGCCGCGCGCCAGCCACGCGGTCAACGAGCGCCAGCCGGGCTGGTCGGACTCGCGGTAGAGACGGTCGATGAAGGTCCCCAGCAGGCCGCGTTCGCCGGTCTCGTTGAGGATGCGGACCACGCCGACCAGTTCATGCGCCTTGAACGCCTCCGCTTCGGCGTTGCGCGCCTCATTGGAAACCGCCGCCGGCAAGTCGAGCCCCTTGCCCGGGCGCAGCTTCGCGAAGGCAAGCTGACCGTAGTAGGCGAACGGATGCTCGGCCGCCTTACGATACCAGGTGACGGCGACCTCGTCCTTGCCCATGGCTTCCGCGGTACGCCCAGCCCAATAGGCGGCGCGCGCCACGCTGTGCGGATATTGAACGGCGGCGTCGAGTTTCTCGAAGTGCTTGAGCGCCACGTCGTAATCCTTGAGGAAGCGGAGCGCGACC
>JAYOXJ010000118.1:0-9717 GCA_038152725.1 Rhodospirillaceae bacterium | reverse complement strand
GCACCCGTGCCAGAGACTCTACAGACAGGTGGTACTTAACGAGGGGGCTAGACAAATTCCTTGTAAAAATACTGTAAGTTCAGAGCATGTTTTGGTCTACGCAAATCCACTTTGTAAATATTTTGTAACTCGAAAAAAAGAAAAAGCGCAGTCTGAAAACTGCGCTTTTCCAATAAGATAGTTAAGTATGTAGTTGTGAGTTCTTCAGCGCTTCGAGAACTGGAAGCTGCGGCGGGCCTTGCGGCGGCCGAACTTCTTCCGCTCGACGACGCGGGAGTCGCGTGTGAGGAAGCCCTCGCGCTTGAGCACGGTACGCAGCGCCGGCTCATAGAGCGTCAGCGCCTTCGAGATGCCGTGGCGCACGGCGCCGGCCTGGCCTGAAAGCCCGCCGCCGGTGACGGTGGCCATGACGTCGTACTGACCGGAACGGTCGGCGATGTCGAACGGCTGGGAGATCATCATCTGCAGCACCGGACGGGCGAAGTACCGCTCCACCTCACGGCCGTTGACGGTGATCTTGCCGAGGCCCGGCTTGATCCACACGCGGGCTACGGCGCCCTTGCGCTTGCCGGTGGCGTAGGAGCGGCCGTGCTCGTCGATCTGCGGCTGGGCCGGACCTTCATCGGCGTCGGCGGCCATGCCCGCACCCTGCGGTGCGGTCTTGCCTTCCATCGCGTCCTTGAGGTTCTCCAGGGTCACGTTTTGCTCGGCCATGGGTTAGGCGCTCCTCGTGTTCTTACGGTTCATGGCGGCGACGTCGAGCGTTTCCGGCTGCTGCGCCTCATGCGGATGCTGGTCGCCGGCGTAGATGTGCAGCTTGCGCATCTGCTGGCGGCCCAGGTTGTTGCGGGTGATCATGCGCTCGACCGCCTTGTAGATGACGCGCTCGGGGTGCTTGCCATCGAGGATCTTGCCCATGGTACGGCCCTTGATGCCGCCCGGGTGGCCGGTGTGCCAGTAGAAGGTCTTGTCGTTGCGCTTGTTGCCGGTGAGCATCACCTTCTCGGCGTTGACGACGATGATGTTGTCACCGCAGTCGATGTGGGGCGTGTAGGTCGGCTTGTGCTTGCCGCGCAGTCGCATGGCGATGATGGTGGCAAGCCGGCCGAGGACGACACCCTCGGCGTCGACCACGAACCACTTGCGTTCCACGTCCGCGGGCTTGGCGGAATACGTCTTCATGGCGGTCTCTCGATACATTCAGTCTTGGACAAAGGCGCGGCCCGAGAGCCGCGAAAGCGCGCGGAATATGCCAGATAATATCCGGCTGTCAACGTGAAAAAATCAATGAATACCGTAATTTAGAAACGCGGTATTATATTACCGCAATGCCCGATACGGCTGTTTTACGCGCGCTGCGGCGGGATCGAGTAGGTGCCAGTAACGTGCGCCACCGGCTCGTCGTGGCCTTCGGAATGCACCGTGACCTCGCAGACGACGAGCCGTTTGCCCGCTTTCAGCACGCGGCCTTCGGCCAGCAGGTCCGCCGGCACAGGCCGGTAGAGGAAGTTGACGTTGAGGCTGGTGGTAACCGCGAGCTGCACCTCGCCGATGACGCTGAGTACCACGGCGTACATGGCGGCGTCGGCCAGCGCCATCATGAACGGGCCGGCCACCGTGCCGCCGGGCCGCACCATCTTGCCGCCGAACGGCAGGCGCAGCGTGGCTTCGCCCATGGCGATGGCGTCGGCGCGCATGCCGATCTCGTGTGCCCACGGGAGTTCGTCCCGGATGATCTCGTTGAACCGTTCGACGGAAATGGCGCTCATGGTGCGGTCCGCGTCCCCTGCCCTCTGCCGCCGCTCACGCCGCCCGGCGCAGGCGAAAGTCGTAGCCCTCGGCCTTGAGGCTGTCGCCGAGCGCTTGCAGGTATTCCATGTCGGCGTCGTCGGCGCCGAGATGATGGAAGATTTCCTGTGCGGCGCCGGTGGTACGGTAGGCCGGCAGCGTGAACAGCGTGCTCGACGGGTGGCGGACCACGAGGTTGGCGCCGATGTAGTCGAAGGTGATCCCCTTGGTCGGCGCGTAGAAGGTGATCGAGAGATCGTCGGTCTGGTGGATCAGTTCCAGCGTCTGCAGGCGCTGGATGTCGGCGCGGGTCAGCTCGAACTCCTCGAAATCCGGGCGCCGGCCGAGTTTGAGCAGGTATCCGGTCGGGAAACAGATCCGGCAGGCCCGCTTCCACATGCCCCAGTCTTCCCCGGTCATGCCGGCCAGCACGTCGAGCGTGCGCAAGCTGAAACTGCCGGGGGCCGCGGTCTGATGGGCCAGCGCCTCACCCCAGACGGTCTGCATGACCGGATTGCCGACTTCCTGGGCTTGTCCGACGAAGCGCGCCAGCCAGTCGTCCTCCACGTCGGGCGCCGGGCCCTGGATCTCGTCGTTGCCGGTGACCGCGTAGGCCATGGCGATGACCGATTCGATATTGGCTTGGCGGCGCATCTCCAGCGCCACCAGCCGTTGATTGAGCCGGTTGCGCTGCGCCTTTCCGCCGGCGTCCGAGTCGATCGCCTCGGCGTCGTAATCGGCGCCGAGCAGCCGCGACATGGACTCCGCGATGCGCGCGCTGATCTGGTCGCTCATGATGTCATCCGTGATGTTCGTCCGGTTTCCACTCGGCCGCGATTATCGGCGCCACCCGCCGGTCGGGCAAGTCCGGTGGCTCAAGGCACCGGTTTTTGGCACCAGAACACGTAACCTTCCGGCGGGTCGTCGAGCGAGGCTTCAAGCGCCTCCCAGTTGCCCAGATCGTCGAGTGTTGGATTGGCCGGGAAACGCGCGCGGTAGCTTTCCGCCAGGCCCAATGCCTCGACCTCCTCGAAGCCAACGAAACGGAGCCCCAGTTCGTCGAGTTCGCGCTTGATGCGGGCCGGCGTGTAACAGACTTCCTGGACGTGGAACAGCAGGTCCCTGCACATGGAAAGCGAATAGAAGTCGGCCCGCTCCATCACCTTGTCGAAGTCGGCGCCGGCGAGTTTTCCTTGCGGGTCGTTCAGCAGGCGGTGACGGAAGGCCCGCATGTCTGCATCGCTCGAACCGACCCCCTCCTCGGCAATGATGTCGCGGCACTTCAAGACGCCCCGCCGGCCGCGCTCCGCATAGAGTCCGATCTTCATCATGCCGCCCGGCCTGAGCAGCCCGGCGAGCACGCGCCAACCGGCGATCGGTTCGGCCATGTGGTGCAGCACGCCGACCGACTGGATCATGTCGAACGGGCCCTCGAGCCGTCCGGCTTCGAGGATATCCGTCTGGATCAAGCGGACACGTTTGGAAATGCCCAATTCGTCCAGCATGCGTTTGCCGTAGGCGATTGATGCCAGCGACAGGTCGATGGCGGTAACATCGGCCTTGGGAAACGCCTGGACGACGGCAGCGGTATGACGGCCGGTGCCGCAACCGGCGATCAGTACGGAGAGCCGCGCGTCGAGGAACCCCGGCGGCTCGAAATGCCCGAACATTTGTTTCAGCAGGACTGATGGCGTGACGGCACCTTGCGGCGTCGGCGCGGTCCAGCGCGGATAAGGGTGCTCCTCGTACTGGGCGCGCACCTTCTGCGAAGTCTCGTCGGCGATCGAGGCGAGTGTCGGGATGGCTTCGCGCAATTGCCGCTCCACCAGCGCATCGGCCAGCGTCAGGCGCACGATTTCGGCGAGATCGCCGGCTTTACTGTGCCAATCGACTCCAGTGAGCGCTTCAGCGCCGGCGAGCCGCACCAGCGGCCGGTACATCGCGAAAGCCAGCAGATGGTGCGGCTCTATCGTCCCCCTGGCAGCCAGCGCCGCTTCCAGTCCGCCCTGCAGCGCGGCGAGGCTCGTGGTTTCCTCTGCGCTCTCGAACATGACGTATTCGTTGACGAAGCCTTGTAGCGCGATCAGCCGCGCCAGGGCGGCCTCTGAAGCACTCCAGGTCTCTGCGTCCCTTGTCATCAGCCGGTCCCGCGCCTGGCAAAGCCCACGTTCGATGATCGGATCGACATTGAGGCAATGCGTCAGATAGGCGGCCAGCAGCGGGTCGGCGGGATCGAGGCCGTCCGGTGCGGCGGCGAAATCGAATTTGTGGCGAAGCTGGCGCGCGATCGCCGGTGCCAGTTCCTCGGGCGCGCTCAGCGGGCCAGCGACGGCGGCAAAAAGCTCGGCAGAGAGGCCTTCGTCGAAACCGGGCGTCGTCGCCCGGCCGAGCAGGTCGACCCAGCCGAGGTAGGCGTTGACGTTGCCCTTGTCGAGCGCCACCGCCCGCCCGAACGCGCCGAGCGCGCCGCCGAGATCGCCGATTTGACGGAGTTGAAAACCGAGTTGCGCGGCGGCGCTTGAATTCGGGTTGCGCTGGAACGCGGCCGAGAAGGCGCCTGCAGCCTCCTTGTCGCGGCCGAGAGCCCTGAGCAACTGGCCTATATGGGTTAGGTACGCGGCGTTGTCGGGCTCGGCATCGCAGGCTCGCTTGGCATGCACTAATGCGGCGTCGAGATTGCCGCCGCCAGCGAGGATCCGTGCCGCCAAGTGGTGCGCCTTGGCGTTGGCGGGGTCCTGGCCGAGCGTATCCTCGACCAGTTCGGCCGCCTTGGCCGTATTTCCGGTATCGAGCAGACGCTCGGCACGTTCGAGCGTCTTTCTGAGGCCACGCCTTTTGGAAGCTTCCGCCATGCGGGCTTTGTGGCGAGGCCTGGACCGCATTGGCAAGGAAAATATCTCAAAAACCTTGCCTATTCCGAGGTGAGGGCCGAACATTGGGCCCGCGTTGCGGGAGGGAATTCCAATGACTTCGATCAGCAACGAAGCGGTTCTGCTGCGTCACGATGCCGATGGCGTCGCCACGTTGACGCTCAATCGCGGTTCCAAGTTCAATGCGCTGTCGAGCGAGTTGATGACGGCCTTCCAGGACCAATTGGACGCCATCGCCGAGGATTCCGGCGTGCGCGTCGTCGTGCTGGCTGGTGCCGGCAAGGCGTTCTGCGCCGGCCATGACCTCGCCGAAATGCGTGCCGATCCGGGCGCCGAGGCCATGAGCCGGCTGTTCGGTCAGTGTTCGCGCATGATGCTGACCCTGACCCGCATCCCGCAGCCGGTTATCGCACGGGTGCACGGCATGGCTACCGCGGCGGGCTGCCAACTCGTCGCGCAGTGCGATCTCGCTATTTGTGTCGAGGAAGCGACGTTCGCCACGTCCGGCATCAATGTCGGCCTGTTCTGCTCGACGCCAATGGTCGCGGTCACCCGCAATCTGCCCCGAAAACAGGCGATGGAGATGCTGATGACCGGTGAATTCATCGATGCCGAGACGGCGCTCAAATATGGCCTGGTCAACAGGGTGGTGCCTGCGGCCGATCTGGATGACGCCGTCGCCGCCATGGCGGCGACGCTGGCGAACAAGTCGCCGGTCGCTTTGGCGCGCGGAAAGCGTTTGTTTTACAGTCAGTTGGAGGCCGGCCTTGAAGGCGCTTACAAGCAGGCGACCAAGGTGATTACCGACAACATGCAGGACCACGATACGCGCGCCGGTATAGACGCCTTCGTCGAAAAGAAGCCGATGCCGGATTGGAGCGACCGTTGAACGCCGATGCGCCGCCGCTGCGATACGATGACGCCGAGATCGAGGGCATCTTGCGCTCGGTCCGGATCATCGCCCTTGTCGGTGCCAGCCCGAACTGGGTACGGCCATCTAACTTCGCCATGAAGTACCTGATCGGCAAGGGCTACCGCGTCATTCCGGTCAATCCGGGCCAGGCCGGCAAGACGATCCATGACGAGCCCTGCTATGCAACCCTCTCCGACATCCCCGATAAATTCGACATGGTCGACATATTCCGTTCGTCGGAGGCTGCCGGTCCGATCGTCGACGAGTCCCTCAAACTGGCACCCGAGAAAGGCATTCGCGTGATCTGGATGCAGTTGGGCGTGCGCAACGATGCTGCCGCCGAACGCGCCCGCGGGGCCGGCCTATCCGTCGTTATGGACCGCTGCCCGAAGATCGAATACGGGCGGTTGTTCGGCGAATTGAGCTGGAGCGGCGTCAATTCCGGCGTCATCTCTGCCAAGCGCCCGCGTACGGCCTGAAGCGGGTGGTCCTGGGATGAACGGCGAGGACGAGCGGCGCAAGGGACCACATCAGTACGGGATGGAGACCCGGGCCATCCACGCCGGTGCCCGCCCAGACCCCGTAACCGGCGCGCGCAACACGCCGATCTACCAGACGACCTCTTACGTTTTCGACGATGCCGAACACGCCGCCGATCTGTTCAATCTGCAGACTTTCGGTTTCATCTATTCGCGCCTCACCAACCCGACCGTTTCGGTGCTGGAGGAGCGTATCGCCAATCTCGAGGACGGCCGTGCTGCAGTTTGCGCGTCGTCGGGCCACGCGGCACAGTTCCTGGCGTTCTTCACGCTGTTGGAACCCGGCGACGAATTCGTTGCGTCCCGCAACCTCTATGGCGGCTCGATCACCCAGTTCGGTGTCAGTTTCAAGCGCCTCGGCTGGACCTGCCATTTCGTCGATCCCAAGGACCCGGAGAACTTCCGAAAAGCGATCACGCCCAAGACCAAGGCGATCTTCATCGAGGTGCTGGCGAATCCGGGCGGTGTCGTCGTCGACCTGGAAGCTGTCGCCGCCATCGCCAAGGATGCGGGCATACCGCTGATCGTCGACAATACGCTGGCGACGCCCTACCTCTGCCAGCCGTTCCACTGGGGCGCCGACCTGATCGTCCATTCGACCACCAAGTTCCTGTCCGGGCACGGCACGTCGCTCGGCGGCGCCATCGTCGAATCGGGCAAGTTCGATTGGGCCGGCAACGCCGAGAAATTCCCGACCATGACCCAGCCCGACCCGGCCTATCACGGCCTCACCTTCGCCGAGACCTTCGGTGATTTCGGCTTCACCATGAAGGCGCGCGCCGTTGGTTTGCGCGATTTCGGGCCCTGCATGTCGCCGCAGAACGCGTTCTACACCATCACCGGCATGGAAACTTTGCATCTACGCATGGAACGGCACGTCCAGAACGCGCTCAAGGTCGCGGAATTCCTCGATGCGCACCCTGAGGTCGCCTGGGTCTCCTATGCCGGCCTGCCCGGCAACGCCTATCACGCGCTGGCCAAGAAGTATCTTCCCAAAGGTGCCGGGTCGGTGTTCACCTGCGGGCTCAAGGGCGGCTACGAGGCCGGCGTCAAATTGGTCGAGAGCGTCAATCTGTTCTCGCACCTCGCCAACGTCGGCGATACGCGGTCCTTAATCCTGCATCCGGCCTCGACGACACACCGCCAATTGACCGACGAACAGCGCGCCGCCGCGGGCGCCGGGCCAGAGGTCATTCGCCTCTCAATCGGCCTGGAGACCGCCGACGATCTCATCTACGACATCGATCAGGCTCTCGCCAAAACGATCGCCAAGAGAAACGGCTGAGACCGCGGATGAATAGCAAACTGCGCGCCCGCCTCTATTACCTACTGGAACAGCGTGACGGCACCAGCCCGCTCGGGCCCTACGTCGACGGCTTCCTGGTGGTGCTGATCGTTCTCAACGTGCTCGCCGTGATCCTGGAGAGCGTCCCAGATATCGCGGCAGTTCACGGGTTCTGGTTCCAGGTCTTCGACCATCTGTCGGTGGTCGTGTTCACGATCGAATATTTAGCGCGGGTCTGGGTCGTCGTGGAGGACCCGCACAAGACCCCCTACGGCGATTTCTTCGGCGAGATCGGTGTGATGATGAACCGCAAACGCACCGCGACCGTTACCGCCATCACCGAAACCCGCCTGATGGTGCTGGAAGCGGCCGACATGCGCCGGCTTATGGCCGAACACGAGATCCTCGAGGCCAACCTACAGAAGGTATTGGCGGTGCGCGTCTCCGAGTTGGAGAACATCGGCCAGCTTTAGAGGTTAGATGTAGTTCGAGACCTCGATCAGGTTGCCGTCCGGATCGCGGAAATAGACCGAGCGGATCGGGCCGACAGCGCCGGTCTTCATGGCCGGTCCCTCGATGATCTCCACGCCGCAATCGACCAAGTGCGCCATCACCGTGTCCAAGGGTGTCTCCGTGATGAAGCAGAGATCGCCGGAACCCGGCATCGGCGATTGCGCCTTGGGGTCGTATTCGTTGCCGGCCGGGTGCAGATTGATCTTCTGGTTGCCGAAGGACAGCGCCGTTCGGCCGCCGGCGAAGCTGACCCGCTCCATGCCGAGGACACGTCCGTAGAAAGCGCAGGTGGCGTCGATGTCGGCGACCGTCAGCACCAGATGATCTAGGCGATCGATGACGAATTTGGCGCTCACTCGGCGGCCTCCGGCTGCAACGTCGGCTTGGTTTCGCCGGGGAGCATCAGGATGGCGGCGGCGCCCACTAGCGCCAGCGAAGCGAGCGCCGCGAACACGGCGAAGAAACCGCCGGTCATGTCGAACAATCGGCCCTCGATCAGCACGCCCAGGCTGGCGATGCCGCTGGCCAGCACGAACTTGAGGCCGAACACCAATGCTCGGTGGCGGTGCGGCGTGTAGCGCGCGATCAGCATGTTCTCGGCCGGCAATCCGGCGACGTTGACGCAGACCATGAAGACGGCGACGGCGACCAGCGTCAGGCCGCTGGTGACGCCGGCCAGCGCCAGCAGCGGTACTTGCAGCGCGAAGGCGAGCAGATAGACGGTGCGCACCGAATGGCGGTCGGCGAGCCGGCCGCCGATGATCTGGATCAGGCCCGCGGCGGCATAGACGAAGCCGACCATGTAGGAGACCTTCATGATCCCCTCGCCGCCCTTGGCGAAATCGAGCGCGAAAGCCTTCGGCAGCGCCGGATAAGTGGCGTGCGCGATGAGCCCGCCGGCGATCATGGTGAAGGTCAGCACGGCGACGACGCGGAGCGTGTCGGCGCGGCTCGCGCGGGGCTGCTCGGGTTTCTTGTGGGCCTGGTCCTCGACCACCCAACCCTTGGCGATGGCGAAGGCAAAGGCGACGAAGGTGGTGACGACAATGGCGCCGGGCACCACATAGGCGGCGCGCCAGCCTAGCGTGGTCAGCAGCAGGCCGGTAATCACCGTGCCCAGCGCCGCGCCCATGGCGCCGAAGGTGCCGTTGATGCCGAGTGCGGTGCCGGTGTTAACCGAGACCCGCACCAACCAGGCGATGCCAACCGGATGGTAGATCGAAGCGAACAAACCGGTGACACCGAGCCAGAAGGCCATGGCGAAGGCCGAGTCTGAAAGACCGACCATTATCATGCCGGAACCGGTGCCGAGGTAGAACAGGCACATCATGCCGAGCGCGGACCAGCGGTCGGCGAGCCAGCCGGCCAAGGGTGCCGCAAAGCCGAACAGCAAGTTGCCGGCGACGATCAACGACACCGTCTCGCCGTGGCTGAGCCCCAGATGCTTTTCGAGCGCCAGCGGCACCAGCGTGAAAAAGATCGGCTGGAAAAGGTGCGAATAGGTATGGCCGATGCCGGAAAAGCCGATAGCCGCCCAGGATGTTGCCGCGGTGTTTTGCATGGCCGGGACTTTACGCCCAACACTCCCCGCCAACAAGCCGGCGAAGGGCCGCCTCAGGTGAGTTCGGCGATGGCTTTGCGGAAGGCTTTGGTGATGGCCTCTTCGTTGACGTGCCGGCCATCCTCGACGACCCATTTGCCGCCGGCCATGACCCGTCTGGCCAGGGGTTCCGAGGACCCTAATATCCAGGAATCGACGACGAATTAGTCGCTGCGGCCGTAGAGTGCGGGATGCTCGGGGTCGAGCAC
>JAYOXJ010000117.1:0-9724 GCA_038152725.1 Rhodospirillaceae bacterium | reverse complement strand
CTTCGGTTTCGGCGAGACGGACTTCCAGCGAATTGAATCGCAACGCTTGCATGGACATGCTCCCTGGCGCGAGTACAAAAGGGGACGATGTCCCCCTCTATGCCAGGGCCGCGTTGCGGGCGTATGTCGGCGAGATGGCGACTTTATTTTGTAAGGGTGACAGAATTCTTACACCACATCTTGTGGTTTGACCCCCGCGGGCCGGTTTATGCCGGGACCATTTCGCGGCGCAGCCTGTAGGCCGCCGTTGTCTCGTCGAGATCGACGTCGGCGAAGCGCACGACCTCGCCGTCCGCGACCGCGCGCTTGAGCTTGACTGCGTGCGCGAGGCCGAGCGGCAGGAGCCCCCCGGCGACCGATGTCTTGGCCGGGCGCAGCCCGCCCGAAACCGTGTAGCCGCCTTCGCCGTCGAGTATCTCGCCGGCCTTGAGGTCGCGCTTGGCGACGGCGACGACGTCGCCCCGGAACGCCAGTGCCTGCCCGGTGGGTTCCCGCCGGAGTGCCACCGAGGCGACCGAGACGGCCAGTTCCAGCCCGATCATGTGCCAGCGCTTGTAGAGGCACATGTAACGGCCGGAGGGGTCGGTGGTGACCTTGTATTCCTCGAAGCAGTTCTTGAGGTAGTCGGTGTCGGCCTCGAAGCAGACCCAGACCCCTTTGCGGATGTCGTGCGGGATCGGTTGGCCTTCGCGGGTGATGCAGGAAATCACCTCGACCATGCCCTTGTGCTCCAATTCGCCGCCCTCGCTTTTGGGGCGCATCAGCGTCGGGATGTCGTCGACGGAGCCGGGCGGAAACTGCAACCCCTCGCTCGGCACGTCGAGGCCGCAGGCGTTGGCGATGGCGGCGCTCTCGATCGCCGGCTTGGAGCCGTCGAGGAAGGCGTTGAACATCTTCGGGTTCAACCGACCGCGCTCGGCCTGTTCGGCGCTCAGCCCCCAATGGTCCCAGACGGTTTCGGGCGTCGAGGCGCGGTAGGCCGGCAGCCACTTGTGGCCGCGTCCGGCGGCGGTGACGCTGAAGCCGCAGGTACGCGCCCAGTCGACCAGGTCGCAGGTCAAGGCCGGCTGGTCGCCGTAGGCCATGGAATAGATGACGCCGGCATCGCGCGCGCGGGCAGCCAAGGCCGGGCCGATGAAGGCGTCGGCCTCGACGGTGACGTTGATGACGTCCTTGCCGGCGGCGAAGGCGGCGAGCGCGTGCTCGGCGGCGGCGATCGGGTTGGCGGTGCTTTCGATGTCGTTGTCGCCGGCGCCGTGTACGCCGCGGGCGCGCCAGTCGTCACCGACGTGGGTGGTGCCGGCCTGCCGCGCGGCATCGAGCGATGCGGCGGACGAGCGTTCGTCCGGCCAGCCGACAAGGCGCATATTGTCGCGCGCGCGCACGGGCGATAGATCGGCGATGCCGACGACATGGATGCCGGGTAGCCGCAGCACCTGCGCCAGGAACATGGTGCCGAACTTGCCGGCGCCGATCAGGCCGACGCGGACCGGGTCGCCGGCCTCGGCGCGGGCCATCAGCTTGGCGTGCAGGTTCATGGCCGGGTTCTCATTTTGCCGTTGCGCATGCGTATTCTCCCCCGCCGTTGCCGGACCGACATAGCCACCCTTGGATAACGCCGTCGCGCATGGCGCGCCAGGGGTAATGTTCAATACACCGGTAGTTATTTAACCCCGCGAAGAATGCCTTCCGGGAGCAAACCATTGGCATCCAGGAATGTACCCAGCAAGGTGAGCGCGCCGATCAGTGCGAGCACGATAAGGAATGCGCGACCGGGCTTCACCAGTGGTATGCCATCCCAGAGTGGTCCAGATATGGCGCGCATCCAGTCCTTTTCGCGGGGCTTCTCACGTTTCATGATCCCGACTGTACAGCACCCCCGGATAAGTGGAATAGGTGTCAATGGCGCCATTGCAACACATGTTGCAACGACAATTAAGCTGTTGCGGTATGTATCGTTCTTTGTCACAGTTGGGCCAACAACGAGAACCCGCGACACACAAGAACACGGGGATTCATCGGGGATGGACTACGCCACGCTATCGAAGGCGCTCGCGGACGGCTTTCCGAGTCTGAGCCCGCAGCTTCAGCTCGCCGCGCGCCATGTGCTCGACCGCCCCGACGACGTCGCGCTGATGTCCATGCGCGGTCTCGCCGCCAACGCCGGCGTGCATCCGACCACCATGGTCAGGCTGGCGCGACGCTTCGATTTCCAGAGCTTCAACGACTTCCGCAGGCTGTTCCAGAAGCGGCTGCGCGGCCATCCCTCCGACTATACCAGGCGCGCGCGCGATCTGCAGAAACACGCTGGCGGTGCCCAGGACCTGGTTGCCGCGGTGATGGAGAAGGGGCTCGCCAACCTGCGCCAGTCGTTCGAGGTCAACGGTGCCGAGCGTTTCCAGCGCGCCGCCGAAAACATCATCGCCGGGCGCCGCGTCTACATCGCCGGGCTCAGAAGCTGCTATCCGGTCGCCTTCTACTTCCACTACATCTACCGCGTGTTCCGCGACAACGGCGTGCTGTTGCACGGCCAGGGCGGCACGTTTTCCGACGAGCTTCGCAACTTCACCGCCGCCGACGTGGTGGTGGCGATCAGCTTCGAGCCCTATTCAAAGGAAACGGTTGCGGCGGTCGAGTTCGCACGTGCGCGCGGCGGCGGCGCGGTGGCGCTGACCGACAGCCTGATCTCGCCGCTCGCGCGCGGTGCCGACAACGTGCTGCTGATCGAAAACGAGAGCCCGTCGTTCTTCCATTCGGTCGCGCCGGCGATGTCGGCGGTGGAGGCGCTGGTGGCGCTGATGGTCGCGGACGGCGGCCCGGCGGCCTTGAAGGCGATCGGCGACAGCGAGACCCAATTGAACCAGTTCGACGCCTATTGGCATGCGGCGCATCAGCCGCGCGACCGAAGGGCCGCCGGCAAGGCTGACAAAGGAGATAACCAGCCATGACTTCGACGCACGTCTTTCACCGCCAGCTAAGCGGCGCCATGCCGCGTGCTGTCGCCGGCGAGGGCGTCTACCTGATCGACGAGACCGGCAAGCGCTATCTCGACGCGTCGGGCGGTGCCGCCGTCTCGTGCCTCGGCCACGGCGATCGGGACGTGATCGACGCCATCAAGGCGCAGCTCGACAAGCTCGCCTTCGCCCATACCGCGTTCTTCACCAACGAGCCTGCGGAAAAGCTCGCCCAGCTGTTGGCCAAGCAGGCACCCGGAGACCTCTCCATGGTCTACATGCTGTCGGGCGGCTCTGAGGCGGTCGAGGCGGCGCTCAAGATGGCGCGCCAGTACCACCTGGAGCGCGGCGACAAATCGCGCACGCGCTTCATCGCGCGGCGCCAAAGCTACCACGGCAACACCGTCGGCGCGCTCTCGGTCGGCGGCAACGTCTGGCGGCGCGAGCCGTTCAAGGAAATGCTGATCGAGGTCAGCCACATCGCGCCCTGCTATGCCTACCGCGACCGCCGGGATGACGAGACCGAGGTCGAGTACGGCCGTCGCATCGCGAACGAACTGGAAGCGGAGATCCTGCGGCTCGGGCCCGAGAACGTCTGCGCCTTCATCGCCGAGACCGTCGGCGGTGCCACCGCCGGCGTGATTCCGCCGGTCGCCGGCTATTTCAAGCGTATCCGCGAAATCTGTGACAGGTACGGCGTGCTGATGATCCTGGACGAGGTGATGAGCGGCATGGGCCGCACCGGTACGCTGTTCGCCTGCGAGCAGGACGACGTTGTGCCCGATATCGTCTGCATCGCCAAGGGGCTGGGTGCTGGCTACCAGCCGGTCGGCGCAACCATGGTGACGGAGCGTGTCTACGACGTCTTCCGCAAAGGCAGCGGCAGTTTCCTGCACGGTCACACCTACATGGGCCACGCCACCGCCTGCGCCGCCGCGCTCGCGGTCCAGGCCAAGGTGCGCGACCAGGGCCTGTTGGCGCGGGTGCGCGAGATGGGCGGCCAGCTGACGGCGAAGCTGCATGAGCGTTTCGGCAATCATCCCAACATCGGCGACATCCGCGGGCGCGGGCTGTTCTTAGGTGTGGAACTGGTTGCGGATCGCGCCAGCAAGGCGCCGCTCGACCCGGCGTTCAAGATCAACCAGCGGATTAAGACCAATGCCATGGCGCACGGGTTGATCTGTTACCCGGGCGGCGGTACCATCGAAGGCAAGAGCGGCGACCACGTGCTTCTGGCACCACCGTTCATCGTCTCTTCGGATGAATTGGACGAGTTGGTGGAGAAGCTCGGCGCCGCGGTCGATCAATCACTGAAGGATGCGGGGGTTTGATGGGCGAATGTTCGCCACCGAGACAGTTTCGGGCTGCGTGGTCATGCGCAAGGGGCGCCGGATCGGACATCGTCCGCCGTCCCGGCCACGTGGTCCTGGCCGCCGGCGTGCCGGCGGAACGAGATGGCCGTGCGATCAAGTCGCGGCTTGCGGCGGCGGCGGGGGAATCCCGCCCGCGCGCCGTCCAAAGCGGACCGTCAGGTTAGTGCGCATAGGGAAACGAATGGATGCAACACCCAAGGAGGCTCCAAGCCATGACTATCAATAAAATACTCGTCGCCGCGGCCGCCGTGGCCGGTTTGGCGCTGTCGGCCACGCCGGCAGACGCCGCCAAGAAGTAGTTCATCTCCATCGGCACCGGTGGCGTCACCGGCGTCTACTACCCGACCGGCGGCTCCATCTGCCGTCTCGTCAACAAGGATCGCGACCGTCACGGCATCCGCTGCTCGGTCGAGTCGACCGGCGGCTCCGTCTACAACATCAACACCATCCGCTCCGGCGAGCTGGACATGGGCGTTGCTCAGTCCGACTGGCAGTACCACGCCTACAACGGCACGTCGAAGTTCAAGGACGCGGGCGCGTTCAAGGAACTGCGCGCGGTGTTCTCGGTGCATGCCGAGCCGGTGACCATGGTCGCGCGCAAGGATGCGAAGATCGTCAACATCGGCGACGTCAAGGGCAAGCGCCTCAACATCGGCAACCCGGGCTCCGGCACCCGCGCCACCTGGGAAGTGCTCGAGGAAGCCTTGGGCTGGAAGCGTGAAGACCTGAAGCTGGCCACCGGCTTCAAGTCGGCGGAGCAGTCGCAGAAGCTCTGCGACAATCAGATCGACGTGTTCTTCTTCCTGGTCGACCATCCCTCCGGCAGCATCAAGGAAGCGACCACGTCCTGTGACGCGACGCTGGTCAACGTCAGCGGCCCGGGTGTCGACAAGCTGGTCAAGGACAACTCGTTCTACCGCTATGCCACCATTCCCGGCGGCATGTACCGCGGCAACGACAAGGACGTGAAGACCTTCGGTGTCGGCGCCACCTTCGTGACCTCGACCAAGCTCTCCAACGACGTCATTTACGAGGTCGTCAAGGCGGTGTTCTCGAACTTCGACACCTTCAAGAATCTGCACCCGGCCTTCTCCACCCTGAAGAAGAAGGAAATGGTGAAGGACAGCTTGTCCGCGCCGCTGCATGACGGCGCCGCCAAGTACTACAAGGAAGCGGGCCTGATGTAATAGGGCCGATGGGGCGGGACGCGAAAACGTCCCGCCCTTTTCCTTTCCGGCCAATCGAAACGAATGGGCGGCACGAAGAAGGCCGCCGACAGGAACGTCCGGGAGACTTGAGATGAGCGAACAAACGAACACCCCATCCGCCGCCGAACATGGAGCGACCGACCGCAAGGCGCTCGAAGACATGATCGCCGAGTCGGATACCGGTGCGCGGCAGCCCAAGGGCATTCCGCATCACGTGCTGTGGATCGTGCCGCTGGCGTGGAGCCTTTTCCAGCTCTGGTACTCGTCGCCGCTGCCGACCATGCTCCGGGTGTTCATTCTCGACGGCAACGAGGCGCGTTCGATCCATCTCGCCTTCGCCCTGTTCCTGACCTTCCTCGCCTATCCGGCGTCCAAGCGCTCGCCGCGCGACTACATCCCGATCCAGGATTGGGTGTTCGCCTTCGTCGGCGCCGCCTCCGCCGCCTATCTTTACGTATTCTACGCCGAGCTCGCCGACCGTCCCGGCGCGCCGATAACCCAGGACATCGTCATCGCCGTCGTCGGCCTCGCAGCCCTGCTCGAAGCGACCCGCCGCGCGCTCGGCCCGCCCTTGATGGTGGTCGCCATCGTGTTCCTGGTCTACACCTTCGCCGGCCCCTATATGCCCGACGTGATCGCGCACAAGGGCGCCAGCCTGAACAAGGGCATGTCGCACTACTGGTTGACCACCGAGGGTGTGTTCGGCATCGCGCTCGGCGTCTCCACTTCCATGGTGTTCCTGTTCGTGCTGTTCGGTTCGCTGCTGGAGAAGGCGGGTGCGGGCAACTACTTCATCCAGGTCGCCTTCGCCCTCTTGGGCCACATGCGGGGCGGCCCGGCCAAGGCGGCCGTGGTTTCCTCGGCGCTGACCGGCATGGTGTCGGGCTCGTCGATCGCCAATGTGGTGACCACCGGCACTTTCACGATTCCGCTGATGCGCCGGGTCGGGTTCACCGCCGAGAAGGCCGGCGCCGTCGAAGTGGCGTCCTCCACCAACGGCCAGCTGACCCCGCCGATCATGGGCGCCGCCGCGTTCCTGATGGTCGAATACGTCGGCATCTCCTACGTCGAGGTCATCAAGCACGCCTTCCTGCCGGCGATCATCTCCTACATCGCGCTGGTCTACATCGTGCACCTGGAGGCCATGAAGGCCGGCATGATGGGCCTGCCGCGCCGCACCCAGCGGACCATCGTGCAGAGCCTGCTCTCCTTCGTCATGACCATCCTCGGCCTGATCGTGCTGTCGGGCGTGGTCTACTATGGGCTCAGCTGGATCAAGGATGTCGCCGGCGACGGCACGCCATATGTCGCCGCTGCGGTCCTGGTCGTTGCTTTCGCGGCGCTGGTCAAGTACGCCGCCGGCTATCCCGATCTCGAGCTGTCCGAGGACATGACCGAACTGCCCGAGGCCGGCCCCTCCATCAAGTCCGGGCTCTACTTCCTGCTGCCGGTCGTGGTGCTGGTCTGGTGCCTCACCGTCGAGCACTTGTCGCCGGGCCTGTCGGCGTTCTGGGCCACGGCATTCATGATCTTCGTCGTCGTCGCCCACAAGCCGCGTCTGGCGGGGTTCCTCGGCAGTCCGGGCGGCACGCGGCCGGCTCTGAACGAGGGTTTCAAGGACCTGTTCGACGGCCTCGTCTCCGGGGCGCGCAACATGATCGGCATCGGCGTCGCCACGGCGACCGCCGGCATCGTGGTCGGCACCATCACGCTGACCGGCATAGGCCAGGTCATGGTCGAGTTCATCGAGCTGATCTCGGGCGGCAACCTGATGCTGATCCTGATCTTCACCGCGATCATCTCGCTGGTGCTGGGCATGGGTCTGCCGACCACCGCCAACTATATCGTGGTGTCGTCGCTGATGGCGCCGGTGGTGGTGCAGCTCGGCGCGGAAAGCGGACTGATCGTGCCGCTGATCGCGGTGCACATGTTCGTCTTCTACTTCGGCATCCTCGCCGACGACACGCCACCGGTGGGCCTTGCCGCCTTCGCCGCGGCGGCCATATCGAGAGGCGATCCGATAAGAACCGGCTTGCAGGGTTTCGCCTACGACATCCGGACCGCGATCCTGCCATTCCTGTTCATCTTCAACACCGAACTCCTGATGATCGGCATCGAAGGCCCGATACACTTCCTGCTCACCGTCGGCTCGGCGGTCATCGCCATGCTGGTGTTCGCGGCGGCGACGCAGGGATTCTTCCTGGTCAGATGCAGGCTCTGGGAGATTGCCGCATTGCTGCTGGTCGCCTTCACCCTGTTCCGGCCCGGGTTCTGGATGGACATGATCTACCCGCCGACCACCATGATGCCGGGCACTGCGGTGTTGAAGGCGGCGGAAGCGATACCGGCCGGCGGCCAGATCCAGATCAGGGTCAAGGGCAAGGACCTCAAGGACGAACCCGTCGACAAGGTCGTCATGCTGCGCTTGGGCGAAGGCAAGACCGGCACGGAGCGGCTCAAGGCCGCGGGCCTGGAACTGCGCGAGGACAAGGGCAAGATGATCGTCGACAACGTCGGCTTCGGCAGCCCCGCCGAAAAGCAGAAGATCGAACTCGATTGGGAACTCGCCAGCGTCGTCGCCGCGGCCGATGTGCCGGACAAGCAGTGGATGTATTTGCCGGCCATCCTGCTGCTCGGCGGCATCGTCTTCTTGCAGCGGCGCCGGCGTGACGACGAAGCGGCGGCGCAAGCGGCCTGATGGGAGAACCGCCATGTACAAGAACGTCCTGTTGTCGGTCGATCTCGGGCACGAAAGCTCTTGGGTGAAGGCATTGCCGACCGCCGTCGAACTCTGCCAGGCCAGCGGTGCCACGCTGCATGTGCTGACCGTGGTGCCGGATTTCGGCATGACCATCGTTGGCCAGTACTTCCCCAAGGGCTACAAGAAGGAAGTCGCCGTCAAGGTGATGGAGGCGCTCAAGGGTTTCGTCGCCAAGCACGTGCCGAAGGATGTCAGCATGGAGCACTGCGTCGCCGAGGGCGTGGTCTACGAATCGATCCTCAAGATGGCGCGCGACGTCGGCGCCGATCTCATCGTCGTCGGTGCCGGCCGGCCCGATCTCAAGGAATACCTGCTCGGCCCCAATGCCGCGCGCGTGGCGCGTCACGCCGACATGTCGGTGCTGATCGTCCGCTGACCCGGAGCGCTGTATAAGGGGGCTGGGCCTAGCGCCCGGCGTTTCTGCCGGGTGTGCCGAGTTCGCGCCAGATACCGTATTCCTCGCCGAAACGCTGAAGCGACGCCCAGGCGCGGGCGAAATCCTTGTCCTTGGCGGCCATCTCGGCCGCCAAGTCCTTCCACGCCTTACGTAGCGCGTCGAGGATTTCCGGCGCCCAGTTCTCGATGCTCACGCCGCGCTCGCTCAATACCTTGAGCGCGCCGAACTGGCTCGCCTCGGTCTCGCCCAGGCCGTGCGTGACGTTATCGCCGCAGGCACTCTCGATCTGCGACTTGGCGGCGACGTCGAGCGCGTTCCAGCGCTCGCTGTTGACCGCCAGCACCAGCGTGCCGGCCGGGCGGTGCCAACTCGGGAAATAGTAGTGGCGTGCCATGCGGTAGAGGCCGAGCTCGAGATCGAGGGTCGGCTGGGCCGCGGCGGCGCCGTCGATGATGCCGCGTTCGAGCCCGACGAACACGTCGCCCTCGGCCATCGGCGAGACGTTGACGCCGAGCTTGGCCAGCACCTTGCCGCCGAGCCCGTTCATGCCGACGTTGAGGCCCTTGAGTTGTTCGAGCGAGCGCACCGGCCGGCGGAACCAGCCCGAGCCCTCCGGCGCGAGCATGCCGCAGACCAGCGCATGCACGCCGATCTTCTCGAACGCTTCGGTCAAGAGGACGCCGCCGTCGGCATGCAGCCAGGCGAGGTATTCCTGGATCGGGGGGCCGAACGGAATGCCGGAGAAGAGGTGCAGCACCGGGTTCTCGGCCGCCCAAATGGCGGGGCTGGCGAACGCCGCCTCGATGGTGCCGGACTTGACCGCGGCCAGGGTCTCGGCGTTGGCGACGAGCGTGCCGGGTTCGAAGAATTTGAGCCGCAGCCGCTCGCCGGAAACGCGGTTGATGGTGGCTTCCAGGCGCTTGCCGAGGCCGCCGAGTTCGGCCATGGCGCTCGGATAGGCGCTCGCCATGCGCCATTGCCGGCGCGGCGCGGCCGGCGGTTCCGCCGGCGGCCGGTAGGCGCCGCTGACC
>JAYOXJ010000116.1:5728-9743 GCA_038152725.1 Rhodospirillaceae bacterium | reverse complement strand
GGCTAAAGCCGAGCCGCGGCTCGATGTCCTGCTTTGGGCCGCTCATTGCGGTAAACAACTTTCCAATCTCGTCTTCCAGATCGCTGACTTCCTCTAACTCGGTGATCTTCGCTGTTGCTTTCTCGACAGCTTTGCCGATCTCCTCCAAGTCCTCTTGATCGATGTCTTTGACCGCGCTCTCGATTAATGGCCGCAGCGGTGAACGCCTCCAAGTCGCCAAGTCCCCTTCGGCGTCGCGCAGTGCCGGCAACAGATCCATTGTGATCCGTCGGCGCAACGTGTGGCCAAAACGCTTCGCTTCACTCTCGCCGCCGTAGCAGATGAATTCAAAATCGTCGTCGGTTGATGGATCGGCTTCCAGTTCGGCTTTTGGCCGGAATTCATAATTCAGACGGACAGTATGCGGATCATCATCGAGTCGATAATCGGTAAGCACCGCTAGCACATCTTCATCCACTTCGAACTCCTTGAGTTCCACCGCTACGACAATCTTGTCTTCGGCTGATGGACCACCGTCCAAGCCGTCCCAGAAATCGGCCAGCCCAAGCTGCCGAGCGCTGTCTGGCAATGACGGGTCGAAAACCAATCGCAATGCGTACAGAAGGTTGCTCTTTCCTATGCGGTTTTCTCCCACTACGACCACGCTACCTCTCAGGCCCACATCGAGTTCAGAGAAGTTCCGGAAGTTCGAAATTTTAATGCGCGAAAGGTACATAGGTCCTCCTAACTCATTCTTTTTGGGCCACCTGCCACGCGCATGGACAGCGGCAGGCTGC
Organism: Rhodospirillaceae bacterium; assembly: GCA_038152725.1. Classification (GTDB taxonomy): domain Bacteria; phylum Pseudomonadota; class Alphaproteobacteria; order Rhodospirillales; family Casp-alpha2; genus TMED8. Next base: position 8,967 of record JAYOXJ010000116.1, on the reverse strand, counting down.
TGCAAAGCGCGGCCTGATCCGGACCAACAAGATCAAGCACCCATTCCCGGTGATGCGGTAGTACCCGCATGCGTGCGATCTGGAGCGCGTTGATGACGGCCAGCGCTAGCCGTGGACGACCCAGCGTGCTCAGGACATCGCCATGCGCAAATAAGTCAGTCGAGCACGCCTGCGGCAGCGAAGGGTAGTATTCACTGCAAATCCTCTTCGCTTTGCGTTCGTCGACTATCGGCACGCTTCCATTAGCTGCCGCATAAGCGATCGTCGCCGCCTCACCGTCATCAAGCGTCATGGCGGCTGGGCCGACCACAAGCCGCTCGAAATGCCACATCGCCGCCTCGTTGAAGGTCACGACGCTGACGACGCCCGCTGTCACAAGTTCTTGTAGCAAGTCCGCGTCCCTGCGCCCCCGGCGCCGCCCGGTTTCGAGTTCGGCGGGGATGACATCCGTCACGGCCACGGGATTCGGCAATGCCATCAAAATCTCCAAAGCGCAACCCGTGGCATTAAGATTGATAATGGCGCTTGCGTCGGCGACTAGAAGGGCGTCGGGGTTAGTCAGGGAGGTCAGGGACCCCATCGTCCGCGCTCCCTTCTTCCTCGTGGCCGTCCAGCATCTCGCGCAATTCCACCCGGTCGAGATGCAAAAGCCGGGCGAGCTGGCCTTCGCTCAACAGTTCCCGCCGGAAAGCCTCAGCAGCCAACAGGTTGAGCCGCAGCGTCGTCGGCCGGTCGGCATCCGTCATGTGCGCGTCCGGCCCCCGCAGGTCCCCGAGCACCTGCCGCGCCTGCTCGTCAGTAATGCCGCCGTTCGCCGCGAACCAATCCCAGGTTCCCCTCTTGGTCAGCCGAAGCTCTTCCAGCCGCCGCACAATCGCCTCGCGCGAAACGCCGAAGAAGTGCGCCAGCACGATGATATGCCGCCTGGTCAGACGATCGGACCCGGCGGTCACTTCGTGGAATTTCTGGATGACGGGACGCGCAGGCGTAAGGAAAGCCCGCCCGAATGCGTTGGCATATTTTTCTTCGCGGGAGCTTTCCGGTTCGTCGAGGTGGAGGATTTCAGGCTCTCGCCGCGCTGAAACCATATGGCCGGTTTCATGCGCCGCCGTTTGCGTGCGGCGCTCGCGCGGATGGTTGGCGTTGAGCAATATGCACGGTCCCAGCGCCTCGTCGTAGGCGAAGAGACCGGAAATCTTGCCGTCGAGCCGTCGGATATACACCCGCACGCCCATTTCGAGTTCGAGCAACGTCACAATGTCGGGGACGGGGCTGATCCCGAGGCCGAGCCTTTGCCGCAGTTCGGTGGCGTCTTGTTCTGCCTGCGCGCGCACATCGCCGCGCAGGATGGGGCGTTCCGGCGGATAATTGCGGGGGCGTTTTACGCCCAAGAGGTTTTCGAGTTCGACCTCGGCCTTGGCCAGATCGGCCATGAGGTGCACGGCGGCGTCCGCCGAGCCGCCGCTGCTTTCGGCGAGTTTGCGGAAGCGAGGTTCGAGATCGACATGGACAGACTCCTGCCTCATCAGCGCATTCACCGTCGTCCCGTAAAGACGCGCCAGTTGCTGGACTTCCGCGATCCGCACGCGGCGCTGTCCCTGCTCGATCGCCACAAGCGTGGTGCGCGCGACGTTGATAGCGGCGGCTGCGTCCGCCTGCTTGATTTTAGCGCCTTCGCGCGCGTCATGCAGGCGCTTGCCGACTTCCGCCGGCGGAATGTTTTCGAGAGGCGTGCTCATGCAGCGACCGCCCAGCGCGCGACAAAAGAGGACTGGCCCAGAGAATTGACAAAGCTCTTCCACTCACGTTCGTGCTGTTCCAGGAGGCGGTCGAGGCGCGCGCGGCAATCCGCTTCGGTCATGCCAAGTGCTCTACTCAATTGGAAGGCGTGGAGGCCGAGGGCGTTGGCGTCACCCGCCGAGGTGCGAAGGCCCGCCAGATGATCCAGATACAGCGCGCCCGCGATAGCGTAATGGTGCATCCTGCCCATTTTCTTCTTCTCGGGAAACGTCTTCGCCGTGCCGTCCGAGTAGGACGCGGCACCAAGGTTCTCCCAAACATAGGCTTCTGGCGGCTCGCTTAACCCGGCGGCGTTGACGCTCAAACGGCGCAGCATGCACGCTGCGCAGACGCCACAATGACGGCGCTTGCCATTCACGCTGGAATGCCGGTTCTGCTGCCAGCACGACCACGTTTCTTTCCAAGTATCGCCGTCCTCGCATTCATTCACGAACTGCCGCAGCGTTTCGCCTTTCGTGTTCCAGAGGCGCGGAAACCGGTAGCGGACGTGATACCCGAGCAGCGCGCACAGAAACTTCTCCATCAGCGCTGTGAATCGCGGATGGCTGCGGTAGTCCTCATACGCCTGTCCGACCACGACCAGCGTCGGCCCCAGCGCGCCTTGGCCGCTTTCGGGAACGATGACATCTCTCGCCTGCGACAGGTAGGCGGCGATGCCGCTAATCAGCGCGAATTTGAATCCCCGCGACCGAGCGCTTGATTCCACAAAGGACTTGACGCCGGGGCTCACATTGTACGGGATGGTCGTGAATGGCCGTCTTCCGGGCAAGTGGTCGTCATAGTCCTTCGTCCCGAGCCGCACACGCTGAAGCCTGTCCCCCATTTTGCGCGCCGTTAGCCCGGCAACACATCGTGAATCGAGGCCGTCGCTGAAAGGGATAACCGCTTGCACGGCCTGCTCCAACGTGAAATGCCCCTGGCGGGGCCGCTCGAGTGGCTTGCGGCGCTTGCAGAAATCGATCTCCCAGCTATCGCCGGTCAGAAGCGAGAGCGCATCGCGAAGCGTTTCGCTGACATCCTTGCCGTTCCAGTGGTCCGGATCTTCGACGGGGATGCGTAGCGCAAACCCCCGCGGCCAACTTACGCTCGACCGGCGCAGCGTCCGGTCGGCGAACTCGACGGCGGCGGCCACGAGCAAGGCGTCATATGCCGTTGGGTTCCATACCGCGAAGAAGTACGATTCGAGATCGGCCAGATTGAACGAGATGTTCGCACCGATCTCGCAGGCGACACGTCCCCGGCGCGCGCGGACGCCGGGTTCGACGATATCGACCGCAAGCACGGGCCGGGATTGATGTCTATCACTACACTGCGCCATCAGAATTTCACTCCGTCATCCAATCCCTGCTGTTTCTGTGGACGGGCCGGCGAAGAGCTCGCATCGACCTTGAGCAGCTTACGGGCCAGCCCTTCGACAACCGGCGCAGCCTGCCTGATTC
>JAYOXJ010000116.1:0-5718 GCA_038152725.1 Rhodospirillaceae bacterium | reverse complement strand
ACGTCCCGCGCGCGCCTTTCGCTCGACTCCCTCAGCCAATGTTCTTCAACCTGCTTCGAGCAGCGTGCGGCATGATCCATGAGCGTGTTGGCAAGTGCTTTCACCGGCGCGTCCGGTCCGGTCTCACCCTGCGCGGCCAGCCGTATCGCATTCTCGAGCACGCGGCGTCCCATCCCCGAGCCCGCGAAGTCACTCAGGCTTTCCAGTTCTGACTCCAGGTTGGCCCGAAAAAGCGTGTCGTAGAGCGCATTGAAGGATTCAAGGAAGGCCGGACTCATCTCTTCGCGGCAATCCTCTTCCAACGCCGGCGTGACGCGCTCGCTTACTTCCTCCGGTGCGAAGGCGCGGTTGTCGCCGCACTCGGCGACCTTTTTCCAACCACGACGCATCGGCAAACTTCTGTGGGGTCCGTCACTCATGCGGCTCACTCCTATGTCAGAATAATGGAAGAAAAATACTGACAATGTCAATTTATTTCATAACCCGCTGTTATTATTTAAAATTATTCCCACATCCTATCTGAAATCGGAATCGTCCCAGCCAGATCATGGCGCATTCGAGCCTTTTCCATACCAAAAATTACGTCCGAATGAAGGCGTGGCGCAGACTACCGAGTTTCGGCAAAGCTAAAATCCAGCCAATGGTCTGAATGGCCCGACCGCACGGCGTATCCTTCGCCAAACCGAGGTGCGTTCGGAATTTATTGTACTAGTCGGCGTGTCGGCGAAATGGGTCCTGCGGGTGCCGCGCGTTCAAAACGACAACATGGTCCAACAGTCCACGCCGAATCACACCTTAGATACCCTGACGCTTCGGCGAATCTCAGACAAATACGAGGTATTCTCAGCCCGGCTCGCTATCTTGTTTTGAAGTTGAATTTACAATAATTGAACCTGCAATTGAAGGAGGAGAAAAACCTGCCTCTTAGTCTTAACCGGCTTTCCAGATAAAACAGTCACACGCCTCGAATATTAAAGGCTTTCACCGCCCGAAATCTGGTCTTCAGCGAATATTTCTGAATATGTTTATTATTTGAATCGTTCCCGACTGGTTTCTTGAAGTCGCATAATGTGCACTCGCAGCAACGTCAAAATAGGTTATCCACAAAACTGTGGATAATTGACTCTTCTGTCTCCTGTGCCTCGTTCCCATGGCGTACCCCAAAGTTCACCTCCGATGGTGACGCTTTTCAATTTTACATAATAAGTTTTCTGAAGACCATCCGAACGCGGATAACTGTGAATTATCAATGTGGAGTGACGGAAACTCTACTTTCCCGCATCAGAAAATAGGCCTTACCAACATTTTGTCCCTTGATTGGTGGGGTGGATTCTCTCACGGGAAGAGGCTGTCACGGCCGGAGCGTGACGATCATGCCGATAATTCAGGAATTGGTCGTTTGCTCGATTGAGCATCTACTATTTCACGAGCAGAAGGGAAAACGCCGGCACATAGGTGACGCCGAGGAGAACCACGACCATGATTAATATCTGCGGCCAAATCGCTCTTGCGATCTTGCCGATCGACAATTGGCTGATCGCCATGCCGATGAACAAGCAATAGCCTACCGGTGGCGTCGCCATACCGATGCCGACGTTGGTCACGATGATCGCGCCGAAATGAATCGGGTCGACGCCAATTTGCCTGGCGATTTCGATCAGCACCGGCCCCAGGATCAGCATGATCGCCACTTCATCCATCACGGCGCCCAAGGCGAAGAAGACGACGTTGAGCGCCGCCAGGACCATCCATCCCTCGCTGAAGACCGAATTGATCCAGCGCGAGAGTTTCTCGGCGATCTGCTCCTGCGCGATCAGCACGCCAAAGGCGTTCGAGACGACCACCACCGCCATCACGATCGCCGCTATCCGCATGGCGTTCAAAGTCAGCGCCGGCAGCGCTCCCCATGTCAGCCGACGTTCGACGAACATGCCGATGACCAGGCTATAGACGCAAGCCATGGCCGACGCCTCGGTCGGGGTAAACGCGCCCGAATATATACCGCCGAGAATCAGGATTGGCGCCAACAACGCCCAAATCCCGCCCTTGAGGGCCGTGCGGATCTCCGCCAACGACGCCCGCGCCATGCGCTGGCGCTGGTCGCGGTATCCCCGGTAGACGACATAACACGCGATGCCCCCGGCAAGCGCCAAACCCGGCAATACGCCGGACAGGAAAAGCTTGATGATCGACTGCTCGGCGACCACGCCCCAGATGATGAATGCGATCGAAGGCGGGATTAGCGGCGCCAAGACCCCGGCGGTGACGCATAACGACGTCGCGTATGCCTTTGAGTAACCGCGCTCGACCATCGCCGGGATCATGATCGAACCGATCGCCGCCGTCGTCGCCGGTGCCGAACCGGATATGGCGGCGAACGTCGCGGCGGCCAGGATGACGACGAGACCAAGTCCACCCGGGAGATGGCGCACGAATACGTCGGCGACGGCGATCAGGCGCTGCGAAAGCCCGCCTGCGAGCATCAGTTCGCCTGCAAGCATGAAGAACGGAACGCCGAGCAAACTGAACGACTGGGTGCCGGCGAGCATCATCTGGGGCAGGAGCGCCGGCGATATGTCGAGCGCGAGCAGCACGGCGATCACGGCCCCGGCGATGGCGAACGCAAACGGGACGCCCAGCGCGACAAGCCCGGCGCAACCCACCGAAAGAATCCACCCGGCAAGGCTCATCTTGATCGTTGCCCCGATTTCGGCACGCCCCGCACGACGTTCTCGAACGCAAACATCGCCATAACCGCGGTCGACACCGGCATCGAGGCATAGAGAAGTTCAATCGGGTACCGAATGGCGGCCGAAGTCGAACCGCGCATTTCCATCAGAGATCCGGCTCCCGCCCAGACCAGGAAAACGGCGATCGCCCCGATCAGGAGCGAAATCATCCGTTCGGCAAAGTCGGCGAGTTCCTGCGGCAGCCACTCGACCAAGGCGCCGACGCGGACGTGGGCGTTCTCGCGAACGCCGATCGCGAGCATCAGCAGCACGATCCAACCGAACATCAGCAGCGCGATCTCTTCTGTCCAGGGCGGTGACCTGTTGAACGCAACCCTGGTGACCACCTGCAAGACGATGGAAGAAACCATGACGGCGCAGAATGCCACCGTGACGTACGAAACCCCCAGCGCCAGCACGGCGTTCAATCGCCACAACGATTTCAGCACCCGGCCCTATCCTTTCCGGTCCAGCAATCGCACCCGCCGCCGTCATCTCGAAAAGCGATCGGGGAGATGGCATGGATGATCCGCCATCTCGCCCGATCCCATGAGCGGTCTGCTGCCGTCAAGCACAAGGGGACGGCTGCGGCTGGGTTATTTGACCGATGCGAGCGTCGCGTCGAGAATGTCCGAGCCTATGTCGCCGCGAAGTTTCTCGTAAAGGGCCAATACCTTGGTGCGGAAAGCCGCTTTGTCTGCGACTTCGTTGATCTTCAACCCCTTCTTGGCAAGGGTATCGAGGATTTTCTGTTCGTTCGCGGCGTTCTCGGCACGCTGCTTGCCGGCCGCCACCTGCGCGGCTTGCCTCACAGCCATCTTATCGGCGTCGGAGAGTTTGTCGAAGAACCGCTTACTCATGCTCAGGGCGGCGCCCGAGTAGGTGTGGCCGGTCAGCGACAGGTATTTCACGACCTCGTAGATCTTGAGCGAGTCCATGACGCCGATCGGCAGGTCGAGACCGTCGACCGCACCCTGTTGCAAGGCGGTCGTGGTTTCGCCCCAGGCCATCGGTACCGGACTCGCATCGAGCTTCTGGTACATGTTGAGCGCCACGTTGTTGTGGACACGATACTTGACGCCGACGACGTCCGCGGGTGTAAGGACAGGCCGCTTATTGTTCAGCATGTGACGATATCCGCCGGCCAAATAAGCCAACATGGCGATCCCCTTCGCCTCGAGTTTGGCGGACAGCTTCTTGCCGATATCGCCGTCCATCACCTGGAACACCTGCGATTCCTTGGCGTAAAGGAACGGCAGGTCATTGAGTTGGAACGAGGGCACCACTTGCGAGTACACCCCATTGCTGATGACCGCGGCAGTCACCGTGCCCAAGCGCAACCCTTCGATCAGCTGTTTTTCATCGCCGATCTGCCGGTTGGGATAGAGTTCGACCGAGAATCTGGCGCCCGCCTTTTCGCTCAGGGCGGCCTTGAAAGCGCGCGCGGCAATCGCGAACGAATCCTGCTTGGCATCGGACGTTGCCCATCCGAGCTTGATCACAATCTTGTCCGCCGCCCGTGCGGCCGGGACGGTGAGTGCCGGTATCAGTACAACTGCGCTCAAGACAGTCGTGATCGTTTGCCGGAAGTATCGCTTCATTTCAGCCTCCATTGTCAGCAATCCGTTTTTGTTTCAATCGTCTCGCACGTGGACGGCCGGGCAATCGCACAGCTTGCGTCACGATCCTTGGACAATCGCTCCGTCCGCCATTCCCGTCCGTTTCCGTTTTTTCCGTCGCGCATGGTCGCCGCCATCAGTGATAGGACGTGACGAACGCCTTCGGCGTGCCGGTCTCTGCGTCGTAGTATCGGCGCCGCGACGCGACGCTCGCCAGGTCGCCGCCATAGACATGTATCGAGATCGACACGCCGTCGGACACATTCGTCACGTCGTGGATATCGCCGATGCTCGGCGCGACCACGGCCGTTTCGCCCGGTTTAAGCACCTCTTCCTGCCGAATTTTCATCGGGCCGTTCGAATCGGGGGTGAAATAATCGCGGCTGCGCTCGGCGCCCTGCAGCTGACCGATAATCCCCCAGATCGTGTGATCGTGCGGCGGCGCACTCTGGCCCGGGTTCCAGACCACGCACAATACGGTGAAACGCAGGTTCCGGTCGCGATACAGCATGTACTGTTTGAATCCCTTGGAATCCGCCTGGCGAAATCGTTCGGGAAGCCAGAACCCATCTGCGACCAGTTCCGCGACCAGCTTGCGACCCTCGCTCAGCATCTTCGCCTCGTCGCGGCCGAACGTGTCGATAAGGACGCTCATGGATCCGAGAAAGTCGTTGAAGCGCGAGTTGCCTTCCAGCACCGCAAACCCTCCGCGTGGAAAACGTCATTGCCTTATCGGCACAGGCATCGGTTTTGTTGCCGATGTATCGTGTCCGAGGTCGTCAAATTGCATCGGTATAATAAGTCATTTATTAAAAGATACAATATCTGTTATCTTATTTTTGGAAATCAAGATTTTACCAGATCCAATCTAACTCATTGATAAAAAATGATTTTTTAATTCCGTCGAAAAATTTTTATAAGATATTTTATGTTGTAGTAGATTGTACCGATGTTTCCGTTGTGTTAGCTGATGCCACAGACACGATCACAGCCGGAGCAAACGGGATGACCTCTGCCTCAGATAGCGGGACGCAATCCGGCCCGGTCGGCAACAAACCATTCCGTCTGCATCGCCAAGCCATGGCCGGCCAGGTCGCCGACGAAATTCGCCGGCGTATCCTCATGGGTGAGATCGCCGAGGGTACGCAGTTGATGCAGGAACAGCTCGCCACGGAATTCGGCATCAGCAAGGTCCCTGTCCGCGAAGCCCTCTATCAACTCGAGGCCGAGGGATTCGTGTCCCAGCAGTTCCATCGAGGCGCGGTCGTCACGGGCTTGTCGCCATCGCAGATAATGGAGCTTTTCGAACTGAGGACCGAAATCGAGTCATGGCTGCTGACGCTAGGGATGGCGGTCGCGACAGACGATGC
>JAYOXJ010000115.1:4993-9815 GCA_038152725.1 Rhodospirillaceae bacterium | reverse complement strand
CCGCCGCCGCATCGGCCGAGCCGCCGCCGATGCCGGACGCCACCGGCAGGTTCTTCTCCAGCCTCAACATCGCACCGAACTCACCGCCCAGGCGGTCGGCCAAGGCTTTCGCGGCACGCATCACCAGGTTGCCGGGTCCGGCGTCGAGCCCGGCCGCCTGCGGCCCAACGATCTCGAGCGTCAACGCTTGCGCCGGCGCTGCCTCGAGCCGGTCGCCGGCATCGGCGAACACGACCAGACTTTCGAGTTGGTGATAGCCGTCGTCGCGACGGCCGGTGACATGCAGGTATAGATTGATCTTCGCGCGCGCCGGAGCGGCCAGCGTGTCGGCATCCATGGCCAGCCGGTCAGGTCTTCTTGAGCGCGGGCGCGGGCGGAGCGGGCGCCTTTTCGGGCGCCTCCTTGGCCGAAGCCGGCAGCGGATCGGGTGCGCCGAGGCCCTTCTCCAGCTTTTCGCGGACCCTGGCCTCGACCTCCTTGTCCGGATTGAGCGACAGCGCGCGATGCCACTGGAATCTGGCCTCCAGCTTGCGGCCGACGCGCCAATAGGCATCGCCGAGGTGGTCGTTGATGACCGGGTCCTGCGGCCGGATCTCGACAGCGCGCTCGAGCTCGGTGACGGCTTCGGCATACTTGCCGACGCGGTAGTAGCCCCACCCCAGGCTATCGACGATGAAGCCGTCTTTGGGCCGGAGCTTGACGGCGCGGCGGATCATGTCCTGGGCGCGATCCAGGTTGAGGCCCTGATCGATCCAGGAATAGCCGAGGTAGTTGAGCACGAACGGCTGCTCGGGCTCGAACTCCAGCGCCTTGATAAAATCAAGCTCGGCATCGGCCCAGCGCTTGGCCCGTTCGTAGGCGATGCCGCGCGCGTACAACAGCCGCCAATGGCGCTGCTCGAGGGTGCCAATGCGCTTGAACGCATCCGAATAGGCGGCGATCGCTTCGGGCCAGCGTTCGTGGCGGCGGTAGAGGTTGCCGAGTTGCGTCGCCGGTTCGGCGTCGGTCGGCCGGCGCTTTGCGATTTCGTTGTAAATCGCGATCGCCGCGTCGGTCTCCTTCAGCGTGTCGAGATTGCGCGCCCGGCTCAAATCGGCGGGCAACCGGAACGGCGACGCCGGGTCGACCTTGGCGTAGATGGCATTGGCCTCGGCCGGACGATGGTCGTCCTCGAGGATGTCGGCGGTCAGGATCAGCGCCATGGCGAAGTCGGGTCTGAGATGCAACGCCAGACGCACCAGCACCAGCGCGGTCTCGCGCGCCTGCTGGCGGCGCAGCGAATTGGCGATGGAGAAGAGCGCCTCGGCGGCGCCGTCTCGCGCGCTGCGCAGCAGCTTCTTCGGCTTCTTACCGGCCTTGAGGCGAGCGTCCACACCTTCCAGCAAGGTGGTGCCGGGCAAATCCTCGCGCAGCTTGTCATAGATGGCGCGCGACTTGTCGGGCTGGCCGTGGCGTTCGTAGTACTCGCCCATGTGCTGGACGATGCGGAAGCTGCCGCCAAGGTTGCCCTTGACCACCGAATCGTAGGCCACGCCCGCTTCCGGGTCGTCGAAGAAATCGAGCAAGAAGGCGCGGTGCACCTCGTGCAACCCCTTCGTCGCTTCGTTCGCCGCCAGTGGCGCCAGGGCGGCGAGCGCACCCTTCTTGTCCTTGGCGTCAGCCAAGCCCCAGGCGGTCAGCAACGGGCCGGTGAAACTGTTGAGGCCGCGTTCGGCGCCCTGTTCCATGCGTTTCTTGATGGCCTTCAGATCACTCCGCATAAGCGCGTCGACGCCGAGCACCAAACCGGCGATCGGCGCCTTGGGGTTCTCGGCGAGCAGTTCCTTGGCCAGCGGTAGCGCCGCTTTTATGTTGCCCTCGATGACCTGCAGGATGAACGTGCGCCGGCGCAGATCGGGCGCGTCCGGCATGGCGAAAAGCGCCGCGTTGAGATAGGTCAGCGCGGCCTGCATGTCGCGGGTGGCCTGGGCATGACGCCCGGCGAGATAGTTGCCGATCGGAGAGGCGCCGGGGATCGGCTTTTCGGGCGCCGCCTCTTTCTCGGTGGCTGCGCCGGCAGGATACGCAAGCATCGCCGCCAGCGCGAGGGCGGCAGCGGCGATCGGGTATACGCGATGTGAGATCATGGCTGCAGTTTAGCCGAGGCCGGGCGACGGTTCTAACGCTTCTTTTCCGCTTAACCGCGCGCCTCCACGATGCGCTTGATGGCGGCCAGGCCCTGGGCGGCTTCGGCGTCCATGCGCTCGATCATCTCGGCGGTCGGCGGGCGCGGCCGGGCCGGATTGGAGACGGTCCTGGTGAAGCGCGTGGCGCCGCCCTCCGGGGCGAGATCGTAGCGAATGACGATGGGACCGGTGAAATCGGTGCCGGTCTCGCCGATCCAGCATTTCGGTCGGTCCGATTCGGTGACAATCCACTCCAACGTCACCGGGCCCTTGCGGGTCGACCAGAACTCGCGGAAGGTCTCGCCGACGACGAGCGGCCGGTCCGGGCATTCGAGCGCGTGCGAGGCGGCCAGCCACTCGGGCCAGGAATGGGGATTGGTGACGTAGTCGTAAACGGCCTCGCCCGGCGCTTCGATGACGACGTCGTGGCTGCGCGTGAACGGCACGCCTGTCACCCGAGACTCAGTCACCCGAGGCTCACATGTTGGGATAGTTGGGGCCGCCGCCGCCCTGCGGCACCACCCAGTTGATGTTTTGCGTCGGATCCTTGATGTCACAGGTCTTACAGTGGACGCAGTTCTGGGCGTTGATCTGCAGTCGCTTGCCGCCGGCCGTCTCGTCTTCGACGTATTCATAGACGCCGGCCGGGCAGAAGCGGTTCTCGGGTCCGTCGTAAAGGGCGAGGTTGGTCGCCACCGGCACGCTCGCGTCCTTGAGCTGCAGATGGATCGGCTGGTCCTCTTCGTGGTTTGTCGCCGAGAACGACACGTTGGTCAGCTTGTCGAAGGTGATGACGCCGTCGGGCTTGGGATAGTCGATCTTCGGCATGCTGGCCGCCGGCTTCAACTGCTTATGGTCCTCGTGGTGGCCGAAGGTCCAGGGCACCAGGAATCCGAGACCGAGATTGTTGAGCCACATGTCGAGGCCGGCATAGAGCGTGCCGAGCTTGACGCCGAACTTGGTCAGCGCCGGGCGCGCGTTCCTGACCTTGTGCAGATCCTTGTACGCCCAGGACGCGCGGAAGGCCGGCTCGTAACCGGCAAGCTCGTCGTGGGCGCGGCCCTCGCCCAAGGCTTGAAACGCCTGTTCGGCGGCGAGCATCGCGGTCTTCATGGCGTTGTGCGTGCCCTTGATGCGCGGCACGTTGACGAATCCGGCCGAACAGCCGATCAGGCAGCCGCCGGCGAACGCCAGCTTCGGCACCGACTGCAGTCCGCCCTCGTTGATGGCGCGGGCACCATAGGCAACGCGCCGGCCGCCTTCCAGCATGGGACGGATCGCCGGATGCGTCTTGAACCGCTGCATCTCGTCGTAGGGCGAAAGGTGCGGGTTTTCGTAGTCGAGCGTGGTGACGAAGCCGATGGCGATCTGGTTATTCTCCTGATGATAGATGAAGCCGCCGCCGACCACGTCACCGAGCGGCCAGCCCTGGGTGTGGATGACGGTGCCGGCCTTGTGCTTGGCCGGATCGACGTCCCACAGCTCCTTGATGCCGATGCCGTAGGTCTGCGGTTGGCGCCCGTCGCGCAGCCCGAACTTGTCGATCAGCTGCTTCGAGAGCGAGCCGCGGCAGCCCTCCGCGAAAAACGTGTACTTGGCGTGCAATTCGACGCCGGGCTCGAAGTGCGGCCCGGGCTCGCCGTCACGGCCGCGGCCCATGTCGCCGGTGGCGACGCCCCTGACCGCGCCGTCGTCCGTGAACAACACCTCGGCGGCGGCGAATCCCGGATAGACCTCGACGCCGAGCGCTTCCGCCTGCTGGCCGAGCCAGCGCGTCAGGTTGCCGAGCGACAACGTATAGCAGCCATCGTTAGAGAGCAGCGGCGGCATCGTGAAATGCGGCAGCGACGACTTGCCCGTCGCCGAGAGTACCCAGTGCTGGTTGTCGATGACCGGAACCCCGATCGGCGCGCCCTGTTCCTTCCAGTCCGGCATCAGCTCGTTCAAGGCGATCGGATCGATGACGGCGCCCGACAGGATATGGGCGCCGATCTCCGAGCCCTTCTCGACCACGCAGCAGGTGATCTCGCGCTCGTGTTCGGCGGCCAGTTGCATGAGCCGGATGGCGGCGCTCAGGCCGGCCGGCCCGCCGCCGACGATGACCACGTCGAATTCCATCGATTCGCGCTCGATCGCTTGATCCGTCATCGTCCCGTACCCCCGTCAAAAGGCGCCCGCCCGGGTGTTTTAACACAGCGTCCGGCCCTGGCAAACGCTGGACCGCCGGCCCCGCACCTTGCTACCCTGGCACCGTCATGAACGCTTCCGCCAACCTCCGCGCCCTGATGGAATGGCATGCCCTCGTCGGCGTCGACGAGACCATCGCGACTGAGCCTGTCGACCGCTTCGCGGAGACGGCCGCCCCGGCGGCGGCCGCGCCCGTCTTGGCCAAGACTGCCCCGGTGCCCACCGCACCACAGCCTGCGCGGCCACCGGCCGCCAACGCCTTCGCCGCGCCGCCGCCACCGCCCAGCGCCGACGCCGCGGTCAAGACCGCCGTCGAAATGGCCGCCGCCGCGCAGAACCTGGACGAGTTGCGCGCCGCGCTCGAACGCTTCGACGGCTGCGCGCTCAAGAAAACGGCGACCAATCTGGTCTTCGTCGACGGCAACCCGAAGGCGCAAGTACTATTCATCGGCGAGGGACCGGGCGCCGAG
>JAYOXJ010000115.1:0-4983 GCA_038152725.1 Rhodospirillaceae bacterium | reverse complement strand
GGCGTGCCGTTCGTCGGCCCGAGCGGACGGCTCTTGGACAAGATGCTGGAATCGATCGGCCTCAAGCGCGCCGACGTGCTGATCTCCAACACCGTTTTTTGGCGCCCGCCCGGCAACCGCACGCCGACGCCGCAGGAGACCGCTGCCTGCATGCCCTTTGTCGAGCGTCTGGTCGAATTGAGCGATCCCAGGGTGCTGGTGCCGCTCGGCGGACCGGCGGCGAAGTCGCTATTGGGGCAGACCCAGGGCATCGGCCGGCTGCGCGGAAATTGGTTCAGCTTCGAGACGTCGCGTATGTCGCATCCGGTGCCGGCGACGCCGATGTTCCATCCGGCTTACCTCCTGCGCACGCCGATGCAGAAGCGCGCGGCCTGGAACGACCTCCGGCTGATCCGGCGCAAATTGGCGGAAACCCATTGATTTACCTATATTTGGTATAAAATTCTTATACTCCGCCGCAATATACGGTATATAAAAGCGGGGATCGGCTCCTTGTTGCCGGTTTCGGGGTTATCGCGTATACAGGGACCAGAGCTTTTGAGGGATTCGATTCTTTTGTTCCGTAACCTGCGTCTGGGCACGTGGCGTTCCGCCGCCATGGTTGCTTTCGTGCTGGGGCTCGGCGCCGTTGCGCCGGCCGGCCCGGAATTGCGTGCCGACGAGGTGAGCTTGCCTACCGTCGTGTTGCCGGCCGACACCGAACTCTACCGCCAGATTTTCGATGTTCAGGAAGACGGCGATTGGCAGCGCGCCGATGCGCTGATCAAACGCCTCGACGACAAACTGCTGCTCGGCCACGTCATGGCCCAGCGCTACCTGCATCCGACCAAGTACCGCTCCCACTACAAGGAGCTTCGCGACTGGCTTGCCGATTACGCCGACCATCCGCAGGCGACCCAGCTCTACCAGTTGGCGCTCAGGCGCAAGCCCGCGTCGTGGAAGGCGCCGAAGGCGCCTGAGCGGGTCAGGGTACAGACCACCGGCCAGCCCAAGTACCGCGCTTACAGGCAGATCCCGTCGAAATCACTCAACGCCACCGACCGCTCCAAGGCGCGTCATATCCGCTCTTACGTCGCCAATGCGTTGCGCCGTGGCCATACGCTGACCGCCAAGCGCGCACTCGAGACCCGCGACGCGGCGCGTGTGTTCAGCAATGCCGAATACGACAGGCTGGCGGCCGATCTGGCCTTCGGTTTCTTCACCGACGGTCAGGACAAGATGGCGCAGCACTGGGCCAGCCATGCTGCCAAGCGTTCCGGCAATCTGGTTCCCGAGGCGCACTGGACCGCCGGGCTGGTTTCCTGGCGCCAGGGCGCCAAGGATCGCGCCGCCTATCACTTCGAGGAAGCGGCGCGCCATTCCACCGATACCGACTGGTTCCATTCCGGCGCGGCGTTCTGGGCGGCACGAGCCTATCTGGTCACCCGCCAGCCCGAGAAGGTCAATGCCTGGCTCGCCGTCGCCGCCGAACGGCCGCGCACGTTCTATGGCTTGCTCGCCCGCCATATCCTGGGCAAGCCCATGGAGTTCCGCTGGACGCCGCCGCCCTTGGTCGACGGCACCTTGGAAGCGCTCATGGCGGCACCGCGCGGCAAACGCGCCATGGCGCTGTTGCAGGTCGGCGAGGTCGCCGAAGCCGAACGCGAGCTTCGCGAACTGGCGCGCGACGCCACCGACGCGCTCGCCAACGGTATTCTGGCATTGGCCGCGCGGGGCAACATGGCCAGCCTCGCGGTCCGGCTCGACGCCGAGCTTCATCCCGACGGCGGCGGCTATGACGGCGCCGCCTATCCGATCCCGGCCTGGGTCCCTGCTGAAGGCTTCCGCGTCGACCGGGCGCTGATCTATGCGCTGATCCGCCAAGAGTCGCGCTTCAACCCGAACGCCAAGAGCTGGGCCGGTGCGCGCGGCCTGATGCAGCTGATGCCGGGCACCGCCGCCTTCGTCGCCCAGACTGGCGGCATCAAGTACCGCAACCGCGGCAAGCTCTACCAGCCGGAAATGAACCTGACCTTGGGCCAGCGCTACATCGAGATGCTGCTCCGCGATGACAAGATTCAGGGCGACCTGTTCCTCATGGCCGCCGCCTGGAACGGCGGCCCCGGCAATCTCAACAAGTGGCGCAAGCGCACCGACGATCTCGGCGATCCGCTGTTCCTGATCGAGAGCCTGCCGAGCCAGGAGACGCGCGAGTTCATCGAACGCGTGCTGGCGAACCTCTGGATCTACCGCCACCGCCTCGGCCAGGAGATGCCGTCACTGGACGCCATCGCCGCCGGCCAGCGGCCGGTTTACCAGGCGCTCGGCCCCGACTCCAACGAAGTTGCCGAAGGCAATGGGTCACGCAAATAAAGACGAGTTTCTGCCGGTCAACATCGCGGTACTGACGGTTTCCGACACCCGTTCGTCCGCCGATGACCGTTCCGGCGACACCCTTGTCGAGCGCCTGCAGACGGCCGGCCACAAGCTCGCTGCCCGGGCCATCGTCAAGGATGAGATCCCCGAAATCACCGCCCAGCTCGATGCGTGGATCGCCGACGACAGCATCGACGTGGTGATCGCCACCGGCGGCACCGGCGTCACCGGCCGCGACGTTACACCGGAAGCATTCGCCGCCGTCTGGGAAAAGGAAATCCCGGGCTTCGGCGAACTGTTCCGCTGGATCAGCTATCAGAAGATCAAGACCTCGACCATCCAATCGCGCGCCTGTGCCGGCGTCGCCCATGGCACCTACCTGTTCGCCCTGCCCGGCTCCCCCGGTGCCTGCCGCGACGCCTGGGACGAGATCCTGAAAGAACAACTCGACAGCCGCCACCGACCCTGCAATTTCGTCGAGATGATGCCGCGCTTGCGCGAGCATGAGTAAGGCGTCCCGGTCGAAACCGGATATCATCCTACTGCCGGGCACAATGTGCGACGAGCGCCTGTGGGCCGATGTGGCGCCCCGGCTTTCCCCCGTCGCGCGCATCCATTACGGCGATCTCAGCAAGGACGGCACTCTTGCCGACATGGCTGCGCGCGTGCTCGCCGCCGCACCGGAAAAGTTTCATCTGGTCGGCTTTTCCATGGGCGGCTACGTGGCGCGCGAGATCGTGCTCACGGTACCATCCCGAATTCTTTCGCTGATTCTGGCCAATACGTCGGCGGTAGGCGTCACCGCCGAGGAAATGGTAAAGCGCACCAGCATGGCCAAACTTCTCGAAAACCGTCCATTCCGCGGATTGACGCGGGCCAACCTGGAAAGATCGGTTCATCCTATGCGCGCCACCGATACGGCATTGCTCGATCGGATCCAGGCAATGGCGCTGGACCTTGGCGGCGAAGTATTCGCGCGCCAGCTCAGCCTTCCGCGCGACGACGGTCGCGAGAGCCTCGCCCGTATCGAATGCCCAACGCTGGTGGTGGCCGCCCAGGATGACAGGTTGCGTACCCTCGACGAATCCCGGACACTGGCCGACGGCATCCCCGGCGCTCGCCTTGAAATCATCGAGGAATGTGGGCACATGACGCCGTTCGAGCGCCCCGACGTGTTGGCGCAATTGCTGATCGACTGGATTTCGAAATGACCGCCCCCGCCGTGATCTTCGATATGGATGGAGTGCTTTGCGATTACGACCGCGACGTTCGCATCGCCCGGATGGCGGAGATCACAGGCCTCGAGCCTGCCGCCATCGTCGCAGCGATTTGGGATTCGGGATTCGACGAGCGCGCCTACGAGGGTGAGTTCAGCGCCGACGAATACCTCGCCGAAACCCAACGCCTACTCGGCTGGCCGATAACTGCCGAGGCATGGGCCGCTGCGCGGCGTGCCGGCATGACACCGAAGCCGGACATGCTGGTGCTGGCGCGAGAGCTGCGCGGGCGGGTGACGACGGCATGCCTCACCAACAACGGGCCACTGATGCATCGGCATATGAATGCGATCTTTCCGGAGGTGCCGGCGCTGTTCGGCGAACGCATGTTCTTCTCCTCCGAACTCGGCGTCGGCAAGCCGGCGCCGGCGGTGTTCCTAAAGGTGCTCGAACGGATCGGCGGCACGCCGGCGCAGGCACTCTTCATCGACGACGACGCGGGCTACATCGCCGGCGCCATCGAAGCCGGCCTGCGCACGCACCTCTATTCGGAAACCGCCGCGCTGGAAGCCGAACTCCGCCGCCTCGGCGTTCTCTGACGTCCCTCCAAGACGTGGCGCTCGGCCTGGATCGAGGCGCCGACACAATCCATGAAGGCGCGCACCTTTGCGGTGTTGCGGAGATCGGCGTGGGTCAGCATCCATAACGCCGAACCGGCGCCCTCTGGCAGCACTTCGAGACGCTCCAATCCCCCGACCCCATCGGCCAGGAAACAGGGCAGCACCGCAAGCCCCATGCCCGCACGCGCCGCGCCCATGAGCGCCATCAGGTTGTTCGCGCGAAAGCGGCTCTCTGTCCCAAGTAGACGCTCACGCATCCAGCGCGCCGCGGCGAGATGCGAGAGGCCGGCATCGAAGCCGAGCCATTCGTACGCTTCGAGCGGGCGTTTGTGTCCGGTTCGTTTCAAGTAATCGCCTGCGCCATAGACGGCGAAGGTGATGGCGGCGAGGCGCCGGCCGACCAGCACTTCGGGCGGCGCCAGCGTCGGACGGATGGCGACGTCGGCCTGGCGCTTGGAGAGATTGAGATACTCGCTGGCCAACACGACCTCGACGGTGACGTCCGGATAGCGCTCACGAAACGCGGCGAAATGCACTCCTAGGAAGTTCAACATCAGGGTGTCGGTGGTCGTCACTGTGAGCGTGCCCGTGAGCCGCAAGTCGCGGCCGGCAAGGCGGCGGTCCATGTTCTCGATGCTGTCGGCGATATCGGTCACGGAGGCGCACATGTCCTCGCCGGCGACGGAGAGCACGTAGCCCTCGCGGTGGCGCTCGAACAGTTTGACGCCGAGGCCTTCCTCCAGGCGGTTGATGCGGCGGAACACGGTCGAATGATTGACACCGAGCGCACG
>JAYOXJ010000114.1:0-9924 GCA_038152725.1 Rhodospirillaceae bacterium | reverse complement strand
CGGTCAAGGTGCCGATGTGGCCGGTGCATACCTGGCTGCCGGACGCCCACGTGGAAGCGCCGACGGCCGGCTCGGTGATCCTGGCCGGCGTGCTGTTGAAGTTCGGCGGTTACGGCATGCTGCGGTTCTCGCTGCCGATGTTCCCGGTGGCCTCGGCCGACTTCGCGCCGCTGATCTATGCGCTTTCCATCGTCGCCGTCGTCTACACCTCGCTTGTGGCATTGGTGCAGGAGGACATGAAGAAGCTGATCGCGTATTCGTCCGTCGCGCACATGGGCTTCGTCACCATCGGTATCTTCACGGTCACCGTGCAGGGCATCGAGGGCGCGGTTTACGTCATGCTCAGCCACGGCGTCGTCTCGTCGGCGTTGTTCCTCATCGTCGGTGTCGTCTACGACCGCATCCATTCCCGCGACATCGCGGCATATGGCGGACTGGTGCACCGCATGCCGGCCTATGCACTGGTGTTCATGCTGTTCATGCTGGCTTCGGTCGGCCTGCCGGGAACCGGCGGCTTCGTCGGCGAATTCCTGGTGCTATTGGGCGCCTTCCAGATCAATACCTGGGTGGCGGCTTTGGCGGCCTTGGGCGTTATCCTGGGCGCCGCCTACATGCTCTTTCTCTACCGTCGCGTCATCTTCGGCGAATTGACCAAGGAAAACCTGATGAAGATCGCCGATATGAGCCCGCGCGAGTGGGCGGTGTTCGCGCCGCTGATCGTGCTGACGCTTTGGATGGGCATCTATCCGCCGTCGTTCCTCGATTTCATGCACGTTTCCATCGACAACCTGATGCAACACGTGCAGCAGGCGCAGGCCGCGGCCAAGTCCATCACCATGGCCGTGAAGTGACGGGGGCTTAGGAGACGATCATGCAGCTCGCACAAGTTCCCAACCTGGTCCCCATCCTGCCGGAGCTGTTTCTGGCCTTGGTGATCATGGCGCTCCTGATGTTCGGCGTTTTCCAGAAGGGCGGACGCGCCGAGACCGACGTCAATTCGTTCCGCATCGTGTCTTGGATGGCGGTGATGGCGCTGATCCTCACTCCGCTCCTGGTGCTGGCGCTCGCCGGCGGCAAGCTGATCGGCTTCGGCGGCATGTTCATCGCCGACCCGTTCGCCGCGTTCTGCAAGGTTTTGGTGCTGATCGGCTCTGCCGCGACCCTGATCATGGCACGCAACTTCCTCGAGACACACGACATGGCGCGCTTCGAATACCCGATCCTGGTGGTGTTCGCGACGCTCGGCATGCTGATGATGATCTCGGCCAACGACCTCATCTCGCTCTACCTCGGACTCGAGATGCAGAGCCTGTCGCTCTACGTCATTGCCGCATTCCGCCGCGATGACACGCGCTCGACCGAGGCGGGGCTCAAGTATTTCGTTTTGGGCGCGCTGGCGTCGGGCATGTTCCTTTACGGCGCCTCGCTGGTTTACGGTTTCGCCGGCACAACCGGCTTCGACGACCTGGCCAAGCTTTTCCATCAAACCGCCCAAGGCGGACACGAGGCTGGCCTCGGCGTCGTCTTCGGCATTGTCTTCATCCTGGCGGCGCTGGCGTTCAAGGTTTCCGCCGTGCCGTTTCACATGTGGACGCCCGACGTTTACGAGGGTGCACCGACGCCGGTGACGGCGTTCTTCGCCGTCGCGCCGAAGATCGCGGCGCTGGCGCTGTTCATCCGGGTCATGGTCGGGCCGTTCGGCGACCTGGTCGCGCAATGGCAACAGATCGTGGTGTTTGTCTCTGTCGCCTCGATGGTGCTCGGCGCCGTCGCCGCAATCAACCAGCGCAACATCAAACGCCTGATGGCCTACAGTTCCATCGGCCATGTCGGCTATGCGTTGATCGGCCTCGCCGTCGGCAACGAAGCCGGTGTGCGCGGCATCCTGATCTACTTGGCGATTTACCTGTTCATGAACGTCGGCACGTTCGCCTGCATCCTTGCGATGCGCCGAAACGGCCGCATGGTCGAGGGCATCGACGAGTTAGCAGGTCTAGGCAAGACCCATCCCATGCTAGCGGCCGCCATGACGGTGTTCATGTTTTCCATGGCGGGCATTCCGCCGCTGGCCGGCTTCTTCGGCAAGCTCTACGTTTTCCTCGCCGCCATCGAGGCCGAGCTTTACGGCCTTGCCATCATCGGCGTTCTGACCAGCGTGATCGGGGCCTTCTACTATCTCCGCATCATCCGCATCATGTACTTCGATGACGTGCGCGAACCGCTCGACCGTCCGGTCGAACGCGAAATCGGGTTGGTCGCCGGACTATCGGGGGCCGTCATCGTATTGTTCTTCCTCTATCCGGGACCCGTGGTCACCCGTGCGGCGGCTGCAGCGGCATCCCTGTTCACGGGTTGATGACCGCGCCCCGACTGCCAGCCGCCTACAACCTTATCGCCCTCGAAAGCGTCGGTTCCACGAACGAGGAGGCCAAGCGATTGGCCGCCCAGGGCGAGGACGCGGCGCCCGACGGCACCCTGGTTTGGGCGCGCGAACAGACCGCCGGACGCGGCCGGCGCGGACGCGAATGGATGAGCCCGGCGGGCAATCTCTTCACCTCGCTGATCTTAAGGCCGGACGTGCCTTTGGCGCGCATGGCCGAACTCAGCTTCGTCGCCTCGCTCGCCGTTTACGACGCACTCGGCACGTTGAGCGAACCCGGCCATCAGGTGCATCTGAAATGGCCGAACGACATTCTTCTGAACGAGAAGAAAGTCGCCGGCCTGCTGCTCGAAAGCGAGAGCGCGGGCAAAGGGGAGGGCGCCGGCTGGGTCGTGCTCGGCATGGGCCTCAACGTTGGCTGGCACCCGGAAAACACCGACTATCCGGCGACGTCGCTACGGTTCGAGCAATGGCCGACGACGGTCGAGCAGGCGCTCGAAGCCTATGCCCGGAGTTTTCTCGGCTGGGCCACGCGGTGGGTCGACGAGGGTTTTGGGCCGGTGCGCCGCAATTGGCTATACCGCTGCAAGGGCCAGGGCGAGGCGATCGAGGTTCGGCTGGCCGACACGACGCTCAAGGGCATTTTCAAAAACCTGGACGACGATGGCGCGCTGGTGCTTGATCAGGACGGGGTGACACGGCGCATCACCGCCGGCGACGTCTATTTCGCCGCCGCCGGAAGCGCCTGAGGCACGGGAGAGGGCAGGCATGCTGCTGGCCATCGATTCTGGTAACACCAACATCGTCTTCGCCGTCTTCGACGATGCCGGCGAGGTGCTGGGTGAATGGCGCTCTTCAACCGACGCCAACCGTACCGCCGACGAATTCGGAATCTGGCTCGAGCAGTTGCTGACCTTGGCCGGTCTCAAGCGCGCAGACATCAAGGATGCCATTATCGCCACCGTTGTGCCGGCGACGCTGTTCGCTCTGAAGACGTTGTGCCGCAAGTATTTCGAATGCGAGCCGCTTGTCGTTGGCGATCCAGGGGTCGACCTCGGCATCGGCGTCAAAGTCGAGCGCCCCGGTGAAGTCGGAGCCGACCGCTTGGTCAACTCCGTCGCGGCGCATGCGAAATACGGCGGCCCACTGATCGTCGTCGATTTCGGCACCGCGACCACCTTCGACATCATCGACGAGGAAGGCGCCTACATCGGCGGCATCATCGCGCCGGGCGTGAATCTGTCGTCGGAAGCATTGCACCGTGCTGCCGCGCAGTTACCGCGAGTTGCCGTGGAGCGGCCGGAGCGGGTGATCGGACGCTCGACCGTGCCGGCCATGCAATCGGGCATCTTCTGGGGCTACGTTAGCCTGATCGAAGGACTGGTCGATCGCATCCGCAAGGAGCTCGGAAAGGACGTCGACGTCATCGCCACGGGCGGTCTGGCGCCGCTGTTCACGGCTTCGACCGACGCGATCAAGCAAACCGACGACAAACTGACGCTGCGCGGGCTGCTCGCCATCCATCGTCGGAACCGCGGATGACGCGCACCGCCAAAGCCGACGAACTCGTCTTCGTGCCGCTCGGTGGCGCCGGCGAGATCGGCATGAACCTCAATCTTTACGGCTACGGCCCGCCGGGCGAGGAGACCTGGGTGATGATCGACCTCGGCGTCACCTTCGCCGACGGCCAATTGCCCGGCGTCGACGTGGTGTTGCCCGATCCCGCCTTCATCGCGGAGCGCCGGAAAGATCTCGCCGGCCTGGTGCTGACCCATGCGCACGAGGACCACATCGGCGCGGTGCAGTATCTATGGCCAAAGCTCGGCTGCCCGGTCTATGCCACACCGTTCACGCTCTCGGTGCTCCGCCGCAAGCTTGCCGAGAACGGTTTCCAAGGCGACATGGAAATTCACGAAATTCCCCTGGGCGGGCGGTTCTCCATCGGGCCGTTCGACATGGAACTGATCACGCTCACCCATTCGATCCCCGAGCCCAACGCCATCGCCATCACCACGCCCGCCGGCACCGTCATGCACACCGGTGACTGGAAATTCGATCCCGACCCGGTGATCGGCCCGGCCTCCGATGAAGAAGCGCTGCGACGCTTTGGCGACGAAGGCGTGCTCGCCATCGTCTGCGACTCGACCAACGTGTTTACACCCGGTACGTCAGGCTCCGAGGCCGACATCCTCGACGAGATGACCGAGATCATCGCCAAGCGCAGCGGCAAGGTCGCGGTCGCCTGTTTCGCCACCAATGTGGCGCGCCTGGAGACCATCTCGAAAGCGGCTGCGGCCAATGGCCGCGACGTCATCCTGGCCGGACGCTCGCTCCGGCGCATCACCGATGCGGCCCGCGAAAACGGTTATCTCGACAATATCGCGGCCTTCCTCGACGAGGGGGATGCCGGCTACCTGCCTGACGACAAGATGGTCATCATCTGTACCGGCAGCCAGGGCGAGCCGCGCGCCGCGCTGGCACGCATTGCCGCCGGCGACCATCGCCACATTTCACTCGGCAGCGGCGACACGGTGATCTTCTCGTCCCGCGTCATCCCCGGCAACGATCCCGCCATCGCCCAGCTTCAGGACGCGCTGGTGCGCCGCGGCGTCGAGGTGGTTACCGCCAAGGATCACATGATCCACGTCTCCGGCCATCCGGCCCGCGACGAACTGGTGCAGATGTACCAGCATGTCCGCCCGAAGATATCGGTCCCGGTGCACGGCGAACACCGCCACCTGGTGGCGCATGCGGAACTGGCGCGCGAATGCCAGGTGCCGAACGCCTTCGTTGTCGACAACGGCAGCGTACTCAGGCTCGGCCCCGGCGAACCGGGCATCGTCGACCATGTGCCGGCCGGACGCCTCGCCGTCGACGGCAACCGCATCGTCGCCATCGAGGGCGAGACCGTGCGCGGGCGCATCCGCGCCATGTGGAACGGCTTTGCCGTCGTCACCTTGGTCTTAGACGCAAAAAGCGAGGCGTTGGATATGCCGATTTCCACGTCCGGACTGTTCGAGGACGACGACGACCCGGTGCTCGAAACCGTTCGGCTTGCCGTTCGGGAGGGCTTGGATAAACTGTCGGCGGTGGCGCTCAGGGACGACGATCTGGTCGCTGAAACCGCCCGCATCGCCGCCCGGCGCGCATTTCGCCAAGCCATCGACAAGCGCCCCATCATCCGCGTGCATCTCGTGCGCATGCGACAAGGAGAGAAATTATGATCGGCCGCCTCAATCACGTTGCCATCGCCGTGCCGGATCTGGCCGCCGCCGCCGCCATCTATAAGGGCGCGCTCGGCGCCAACGTGTCCGAACCGCAGCCCGAGCCCGATCATGGTGTCACGGTGGTCTTCGTCGAGCTTCCCAACACCAAGATCGAGCTGTTGGAGCCCTTGGGCGAGAATTCGCCTATCGCCACCTTTCTGGAAAAGAACCCGTCCGGTGGCATGCACCACGTTTGTTATGAGGTCGAGGACATCCTCGCCGCCCGCGACCGACTGAAGGGCGAGGGGGCGCGGATCATCGGTTCCGGCGAACCCAAGATCGGCGCGCACGGCAAGCCCGTGCTGTTCCTGCACCCCAAGGACTTCAACGGCACCCTCGTCGAACTCGAGCAGGCCTGAGGGACTACGCCATGTCGATTGCGTTCGGACTCGCGGTCTATCTGGTTTTCTGGTGGCTGACGCTGTTCATGGTGCTGCCGTGGGGCGTGCGCCGGGCCGAGGCACACGAGTTGGAGCCGGGCGAAGATCCCGGCGCACCGGCCAAGCCGATGCTTTTAAAAAAGTTCATCGTCACCACGGTGGTCTCCGGCGTTTTCTTCGCCATCTTCTACTGGGTCTACAGCTCCGGCCTGATCAGCTTCCGTTACCAGGGGTGAGCGCATGAGCGGTTACTGCAAGCTGGCGCCGGGACATGAGTTCCACGGGCCCTACCACGACAAGGAATACGGCTTCCCGACCTCGGAAGAGACCGTGCTGTTCGAGCGCCTCGCCATGGAGATCATGCAGGCCGGACTCTCGTGGCTGCTGGTTTTGAAGAAGCGCCAGGCGATGCAGAATGCCTTTGCCGACTTCGACGTCGACAAGGTGGCCAAATTCACCGAACGCGACGTGGCGCGGCTATTGGCCGACGCCGGCATCATCCGCAACCGTCTCAAGGTCCTGGCGATCATCGAGAACGCCAAGCGTATTCAGCAGTTACGCCGGACCCACGGCTCCTTCGCCAAGTGGATCAAGGCGCATCATCCGCTCTCAAAGGCCGAATGGGTGAAGCTCTTCAAGAAGACCTTCAAGTTCACCGGCGGCGAGGTTACCGGCGAGTTCCTAATGAGCATCGGCTATCTGCCCGGCGCGCATGCCGCCGAATGCCCTATACAGGTCCGCATTCTCAAGAAGAGCCCGCCGTGGTCGAAGGCGCCGGCCGGGACTTACAACGACTAAAGTATCGCGAACTTGATGACGAACAGGATCGCCAGCACCCAGACGGCGATGCCGGCCTCGTCGGCGCGTCCGGCCAGCGTCTTGATGACCGCGTAGGCGATGAAACCGAAACCGATGCCGGTGGCGATCGAGAACGTCAGCGGCATGGTGATGGCGGCGATCACTGCCGGCGCCACGTCGGTGATGTCGTCCCAATCGATCTCGGCAAGGCCGCGCACCATCAAACACGCTACGAACAGCAGCGCAGGCGCGGTCGCGTAGGCCGGAACAGTGCCCGCAAGCGGTGACAGGAACAGACATGTCAAGAAGAACAACGCCACCACGCAGGCGGTCAGCCCGGTCCGGCCACCGGCGTTGACGCCGGCCGCACTCTCGATGTAGCTGGTAGTGGTCGAGGTGCCGAGCATGGCACCGCAGACGGTCGCGGTGCTATCGGCCATGAGAGCTTGGCGCAGCCGCGGCAACTTGCCGTTCTCGTCGAGCATGCCGGCGCGGTGCGCGAGACCGACCAACGTGCCGGCGGTATCGAACAGATCGACGAAAAGGAAGGCGAAGACGATGGCTATCAGGCCGATGCTTAGCGCGCCTTTCAGGTCCATGGCGAGGAACGTCGGCGCCAGCGACGGCGGCATGGAGAAGATGCCACCGGCCGGGGAGAGACCGCTGAATACACCTATGGCGGTGAGCCCTAGAATGGTGATGATGATGGCGCCAGGAATTCGCCGCGCCGTCAGGATGGCGATGACGAGAAAACCGAGGATCGCCAGGATCGGTTCGGGCTTCTTCAGATTGCCGAGCGTCACCAGGGTCGCCGGGTGGTCGACGACGATGCCGGCGTTCTTGAGCGCGATGATCGCGAGAAAGAGCCCGATGCCGGCGGATATGGCGATTTTCAGCGAACGCGGTATGGCGTTGACGACCCATTCGCGGATCGGCAGCACGCTGATGACGATGAAGATGATGCCGGAGATGAAGACGGCGCCGAGCGCTACCTGCCAAGTATGGCCCATGCCGAGCACCACGCCGTAGGTGAAGTAGGCGTTGAGCCCCATGCCCGGCGCGAGCGCGACGGGGTAGTTTGCATAGAGGCCCATGATCGCGGTGCCAATGGCGGCAGCGAGACAGGTGGCGACGAAGACGGCGCCCTTGTCCATGCCGGTGGCGGCCAGGATCGACGGATTGACGAAGACGATGTAGGCGAGGGTGAGGAAGGTGGTGACGCCAGCGATCAACTCAGTTCGGATGGTGGTGTCGTGCTCACGCAGTCGAAACAAGCTTTCCAACATCGATCTCTCCTCGCTCGATCGGTTATGATTCGATTGTTAATTGATTGTTAAATGAGCGGGCTTAGCTTGTACATCAAAACCTCTGCCCCACAGAAGTGGAACCGTAAAAATGTATAAATCCTTCGCTGCCGTTTATCTGGCGTTTCTCTGTGCTCTTCCCGTCCTGATGCTGCTGCAGTATCCCGACAAATTGTTTTAATCCATTTATACGGCGCGCGCCGTGGACGCGTAGCCGCAGCCCCGATGTTTCCCGGGACCTTCCGAGTGTTTCGTGCTTGAGGGAAGGATTGACGACAAAAATTCCACAGCCCGACCTCCAAAAAGGGCAACCCAGATCGCGGCACGGTTCGACAAGGACCTTGCCGCGACTCTTTTGGGATAAGAGGTTTCTTCAGGCGGAACGTTATCCGGCGGCGTTCAGGTTCGAGCGGCGTCGCTCGCGCAGTTTCTCACGTGCTTTACGTTCCGCTTCGAGTGCCGCCACGGTCTCGACGAGGGATTTCACCGCTGCATCGATTCGGCTGTATTCGCTTGCACGGGCGCGCGACAGTTCCAAGACATCGCTTTCCAAGTCACGAATCCGACGTTCCATGCGGGCGCGGTGGACGTCCTGTTCGGCCAATTCGCGCCGCAATTCGATCCGCACGGACTCCAGCGAAGTATCGACGTGCGTCCGCAACCGCTTGGCGTATTCCATGACGAACAGGACGATCATCACGATCGCGCCGGAAACCAGGAACAAGACTGATATTGCATTTCCGAGATCGGTCACGCGGCGAGCTCCGATTTTTGTTGTCGTTGGCTATTCCGGGGCCAGTCGGATCGGTCAATTAAATGCACATTAGAAAAAATAAAGCAGATGGCGATGTGTTAAACGTCACAGATATGAATTTTGTAACGGAACCTGGATGGTGCTTCGAAATAGTTCCGCGTATCATTGACAAGAATGCTCTAGGGAATCCGAAACGGCAAATGCCCCCAGAAGACTACCTCCGCCGCTCGCCGGTGCGATTCGACGACCCAAAGTACCAGGTTTGCTACGAATATTGGCTGAGCCTCAAGGGCGCGCGAATGGCGCCCTCTTGGCGTGATTGGGACTGGTTCAGGTTGCCGGCCGAGGTCATTCCCTATTTCCTGGTCGTCGATGTCGACTATTCGCCGCTGACCTTCACCTACCGGTTCTGGGGTACGGCGAACGTTTCCATGCACAATATCGACTTCACCGGCAAAACGACCGATGCCATTCGATCGCCGATCACGGCGCGCAACACCTTCGATCAGTACCGGAAAGTGGCGGAAACGGGGGAGGCCATCGGTTCGGCCTATACCATCCAGGCCGGCGCCGAGGGGCCGCCATACGTGCAGACGTCGCTCCGAATGCCGTTTTCGGACGACGGCAAGACCGTGCATCAGATCGCCACCTACGCCGACTGGAGCAGCGACATCAAGGAAATCCGGAAGGCGCATCTGGAAGAATTCGGCCGTCCGGCGGACTAGGGCCGGAAATGGCCCCGCCGCCGTGGACAATGCCCCCCGCATTGCCTAGATTGCCGCATTCCCCAGGCGAACCATCCATTGACCGGAGACCCCTGCATGCGCCTCAGCCGTTACTTCATGCCGACGCTCAAGGAGAACCCGGCGGAAGCCCAGATCGTCTCGCACCGCCTCATGCTGCGTGCCGGCATGATCCGCCAGTCGAGCGCGGGCATCTATTCGTGGCTGCCGCTCGGCTTTCGGGTGCTCAAGAATATCGAGCGGATCGTCCGCGAAGAGCAGGACGCCATGGGCTGTCAGGAAGTGTTGATGCCGACGAT
>JAYOXJ010000113.1:607-9990 GCA_038152725.1 Rhodospirillaceae bacterium | reverse complement strand
GCCCGCGATCCGGGCTCGCGCGCCAAGATCGCCGTGCAGTCGCACGACTCCGGCCTCGATCCGGTCGGCCCCTGTATCGGCATGCGCGGCTCGCGCGTGCAGGCCGTCGTCGGCGAACTGCAGGGCGAGAAGATCGACATCATCCAGTGGTCGCCCGATCCGGCGTCGTTCATCGTCAACGGCTTGGCCCCGGCCGAAGTCGCCAAGGTGGTGCTCGACGAAGAGAAGAACAAGATCGAGGTGGTGGTGCCCGACGATCAGCTGTCGCTGGCGATCGGCCGGCGCGGCCAGAACGTGCGCCTCGCCTCGCAACTCAGCGGCTGGGACATCGACATCCTGACCGAGGCCGAGGAATCGGAGCGCCGCCAGCAGGAATTCCAGCATCGCTCGGCGATGTTCGTGGAAGCGCTCGACGTCGACGACGTCATCGCGCATCTGCTGGTGACCGAAGGTTTCTCGTCGGCCGAGGAAGTAGCCTTCGTGCCGATCGAGGACCTGCTCGACATCGAGGGCTTCGACGAGGACGTCGCCGAGGAACTGCGCGCCCGCGCGCAGAACTACCTCGAGCGCCGCGACCAGGAGCTCAACCAGCGCCGCGTCGAACTCGGCGTCGAGGACGACCTCGCCACCCTCGAAGGGGTGACGCCGTCGATGCTGGTGACGCTGGGCGAGAACGGCATCAAGTCGCGCGACGACCTGGGCGATCTCGCCGCCGACGAGTTGCAGGACCTGATCAAGACCCCGCCGCTCAGTGCCGATGCCGCCAACGCCATCATCATGGCGGCGCGCGCGCATTGGTTCGCCGACGAAGCCCCGGCGGAAGCGGCGGAAAGCGAAGAGGCCGGCCAGCCGGCGTGAGCCGGCTGCACCGACCGCGAAACGGAGGAAGAGAGACGACGTGACGGCCATGGCTGACATCAAAGCCGACATCGGCGGCGACGCCACGCCCACCCTGGACGATCTCACCGAGATCGACCTGGGCGGCGCGGACGACAGCCTGCGCACCTGTGCCGCGACCGGGCTGAAGGCGCCCAAGACCGGCATGGTCCGTTTCGTCGTCGGCCCGGACCATCGTCCGGTGCCGGATCTCGAAGAGAAGCTGCCGGGGCGCGGCATCTGGCTTTGCGCGGAACGTCAGGCGATCGACACCGCGTGCCGCAAGAACGTCTTCGCCAAGCGCGCCCGGCGCCCCGTCGAGGTCGACGACAAGCTCGCCGACCGCGTCGAGGCGTTGTTGGTCAAGCGCTGCCAGCGCTGGCTCGAACTGGCCAGGCGTGCGCATGTCGCCGTCGGCGGCCACGACGAGGTGCAACGCCAGCTCGAAAGCAAGGGTGAGACCGACAGGATCGGCCGCGGGTTGCTGCTGTCGGCGAGCGATGCCGGTGCCGGCGGCAAGACGGGGCTGGCCCGGATCGTGCGCGGGCTCGAGCACCTGGCGGCGCTGACCGCCGACGAGATCGGCGCCCCCTTCGGCCGCGAGCGCATGGCCCATGTGCTGGTGCTGGCGGGCGGGCTCCGCGACGAACTCGGGCGCGATCTCAAGCGCCTGCAGGGCTTGCGCAAGGCATCCCTGCCTGCACGCAAGGACGCCAATCCGCTTGCGGGCAGAGCGCATTGATGAAAAAACACGGGATCACGCCGGCCCAGCCGGCTGGAAATTGGAACGGAAGCGAATGAACGAAACGACGGACGAGAGCAAGAAGAGCAAGCTGAGCCTGTCCAAACCAGGCAAGCTGGAGCTGAAGAAGACCGTCGAGAGCGGGTCTGTCCGCCAGAACTTCTCGCACGGCCGCTCCAAGATGGTGCAGGTGGAACGCCGCACCAAGCGCACCTTCGCGCTCGATTCCGGCGGCAAGATGGCCGAGGTCAAGCAGAGCGCGGCCCGCGCCGAAGCCGAAAGCGCGCTGGCCGCCCCGGCCCGTGCCGAGACGCCGCCGCCGGCGCCGGAACCGGAGGTCGTCGAGCAGACGCTGCGTAACCTGACCGAAGAGGAACGCGCCGCGCGCGACCGCGCTCGGGCCGAGGCCGAACGCTTCGAAGAGGAGCGCCGCCACCAGGCCGAACAGGAAGCGGCCATGCGCGAGAAGCGGCGCGAGGCCGAGGAAGCCGAGCAGCAGGTCGCCGAGAGCAGCGCCGCGGCCGAACCCGAACCGGCCGCGCCGGCCGCCCAGCCTGATGCCGCCCAGCCGCCGGCAAGCACTACCGAGGCGCCGCGTCTGCGCGAGGGCCGTGCCCGCACCGAGCGCGAAGACGAGGAAGAAGACGAACCCGCGCGCGGCCGCAAGGCGAGCCGCGGCGGAAAACGCCCGGGGCCGGCCCGGACCAAGGGCGAACCGCGCCGCCGTTCCGGCAAGCTCACCATTTCCGAAGCGTTGGAAGAGCGTGAAGAACGCCAGGCCAGCGTGGCGCGTTTCCGCCGCAAGCTCGAGCGCGAACGCCAGAAGGGCCAGCAGCTCCGCTCCGAAGGCCAGCGCGTGATCCGCGACGTAGTCGTGCCGGAAGCAATTACCGTGCAGGAACTGGCCAACCGCATGGCCGAGCGCGCCGCCGACGTGATCAAGACCCTGATGGGCATGGGCGTCATGGCGACCGCGACCCAGTCGATCGACGCCGACACCGCCGAAGTGGTGATTTCCGAATTCGGCCATCGCATCAAGCGCGTTTCCGAGGCCGACGTCGAAGTCGGGCTCGGCGGCGACGACGACGAGGACGAGGCGCTGCAGCCGCGTGCGCCGGTGGTCACCGTCATGGGCCACGTCGACCACGGCAAGACCTCGCTCTTGGATGCGCTCCGCGAAACCGACGTCGCCGCCGGCGAAGCCGGTGGCATCACCCAGCACATCGGCGCCTATCAGGTGACACTCAAGTCGGGCGGCAAGATCACCTTCATCGACACGCCGGGCCACGCCGCCTTCACCGAGATGCGCGCGCGCGGCGCCCAGGCCACCGACATCGTCGTGCTCTGCGTCGCCGCCGACGACGGCATCATGCCGCAGACCGTCGAGGCCATCCACCACGCCAAGGCCGCCGAGGTGCCGATCATCGTCGCCATCAACAAGATGGACAAACCCGACGCCAAGGCCGACCGCGTGCGCACGGAACTGCTGCAGCACGACCTGCAGGTCGAGGAAATGGGCGGTGACGTGCTCTCCGTCGAGGTCTCCGCGTTGAAGCGCACCGGCCTCGACCGGCTCGAAGAGGCGATCCTGCTGCAGGCCGAACTGCTCGATCTCAAGGCCAACCCGGAACGCCCGGGCGAGGGCATGGTGGTCGAGTCGAAGATGGAACAGGGCCGCGGCTCGGTTTCCACCGTGCTGATCCAGCGCGGCACGCTCAAGGTCGGCGACATCTTCGTCGCCGGTTCCGAGTGGGGCCGCGTGCGCGCCATGGTCGACGCCCACGGCGAACAGATGAACGAAGCCGGACCGTCGATGCCGGTCGAAGTGCTCGGCCTCAACGGCACTCCCGACGCCGGTGACGAGGTCGTCGTCGTCGATAGCGAATCGCGCGCCCGCGAGATCTGCGAGTTCCGGGCGCGGCGCAAGCGCGACGCGCTGGTCAACGTCGCCGGCCGCGGCTCGCTCGAGCAGATGTTCGAGAAGATCAAGGAAGGCGAGGCGCAGACCCTGCCGGTGGTACTCAAGGGCGACGTGCACGGCTCGGTCGAGGCGATCGCCAACGCGCTCAACAACATGGGCACCGACGAGGTGCGCATCCAGGTGCTGCACGCCGCCGTCGGCGGCATCAACGAATCCGACGTGACGCTGGCGCGTGCGTCGGGTGCGCCGATCATCGCCTTCAACGTCCGCGCCAACCCGCAGGCCCGCGAACTGGCCAAGCGCGACGGTGTCGACATCCGCTACTACTCGATCATCTACAACCTGACCGACGACATGAAGAACATGCTGTCGGGCATGCTGGCGCCGGAAGTGCGCGAGACCTTCCTCGGTTACGCCGAGGTCAAGGAGGTGTTCAGCGTCTCCAAGATCGGCAAGGTGGCCGGCTGCCTGGTCACCGAAGGCCAGGTCAAGCGCGGCGCCGCGGTGCGCCTGATCCGCGACGACGTGGTCATCCACCAGGGCGAGCTGAGCCAGCTCAAGCGCTTCAAGGACGACGTCCGCGAGGTCGTGTCCGGCACCGAATGCGGCATGGCCTTCGCCAACTACCAGGACATCCAGGTCGGCGACGTGATCGAGTGCTTCGACGTGGAAAAGGTGGCGCGCGCGCTTTGACGCGCCCACCGGCCGCGGGCAAAAAGCCCAGGAAGCGTAAATGAACAAGAGCCGCAGCAATCCCCGCTCGGGTGCGCCGAGCCAGCGCCAGCTCAAGGTCGGCGAGGAACTGCGCCATGCGCTGGCCTGGGCGCTGGAGCGTGGCGAGGTCCACGATCCGGCGGTCGCCGCCCAACCATTGACCGTCACCGAGGTGAGCGTCAGCCCCGATCTCAAGAACGCCACCGCCTTCGTGGTGCCGCTCGGCGGCAAGGCCGCCGACATGGAAGCGGCGCTGGCCGGATTGAAGCGCGCGCAGCCGTTTTTGCGCCGCCTGATGGCCGAGCGCGTGCGCTTGCGTCATGCCCCCGCCATCACCTTCGCCGCCGACACCGCCTTCGACAACGCCGCCAGCATCGACGAGGTGCTGCACCGCCCCGAGGTGGCGCGCGATCTCGGCGAGGCAGATGATGGCGCGTAGGCGCAAGGGCATCGCCATCCACGGCTGGCTCAATATCGACAAGCCGGCCGGCGTCACTTCCAACGATGTGGTTACCCGGGTGCGCCGGGCGACGAACGCGGCCAAGGTCGGCCACGGCGGCACCCTCGACCCGATGGCGACCGGCGTGCTGCCGATCGCGCTTGGCGAGGCGACCAAGACCGTCAGCTACGCCATGGACGGCACCAAGACCTACCTGTTCACCGTCCGCTGGGGCGTCGCCACCGCCACCGACGACGCCGAGGGCGCGGTCACCGAGACCAGCGGCGGGCGCCCCGAGGCGGCCGCCATCGAAGCCGCGCTCGGGCAATTCACCGGCGAGATCGAGCAGGTGCCGCCGGTCTATTCGGCGATCAAGGTCGATGGGCGGCGCGCCTACGACCTGGCGCGCAACGAGGAGGCGGTGGAGTTGAAACCCCGCCGCGTGCGCATCGACGCACTCCGCCTGGTCGGCTGTCCGGATACCGACACGGCCGAGTTCGAGATGACGTCGGGCAAGGGCGTCTATGTGCGCGCGCTGGCGCGCGACCTCGCCCAGGCGCTGGGTACCCTCGGTCATGTCGCCCGGCTGCGCCGCACGGCGGTCGCGGGCTTTACCGAGAAGGGCGCGATTTCGCTGGATAATTTGGAAACCCTCGGGCATATTGCGCCCGCTTCGAGCATCCTGATGCCGATCGAGACCGTGCTGGACGACATCCCGGCACTGGCCCTGACGGTCCAGGAGGCCAACAGGCTCCGTCACGGACAAGGCGTACCCGTCCTGCCCGTGGCCAGTCGGTCCCCCTTCAAGGACATCGTTCAAGGCGACACCGTTGTCGCCATGGCCGAGGGCAGACTGGTGGCGTTGGCCAAGATCGCCGGCGGTGAAATCCGGCCGGTGCGAGTCATCAACCTTTAATTTAGGAGGCCATCCGATGTCGATTACCGCCGAGCGCAAGCAGGAGCTTGTGAACGAATACAAGACCAAAGAAGGCGACACCGGTTCGCCGGAAGTCCAGGTCGCGATCCTCAGTGAGCGGATCGCCAATCTCACCGAACACCTCAAGACCCACGGCAAGGATTTCCATTCCCGCCGCGGTCTTCTGATGATGGTCGGCCAGCGCCGCCGCCTGCTTGACTACGTCAAGCGCAAGGACGCGGGCCGTTACGAGGACCTGATCAAGCGTTTGGGCCTGCGCCGCTAATTTGCGTATCTGCTTGCCGTACGCCGGTCTTACCGGCTTGGGGGCGACCGAAGGGTTCGGCGCTCCCCGCGGAACACGGAGGCCGTGTTCCGCCTGACGGCCGTTGCCCCGATTTTCCTGACTGTTGGGGGCCGGCCACGTATGAATGAGAGGAAGTGAAATATGTTTCAGGAATACCGAAAGGAAATCGAATGGGGCGGGCGCACGCTCACCCTCGAAGCGGGCAAGGTTGCCCGCCAGGCCGATGGCGCGGTGATCGCGACCTACGGCGAGACCACCGTTCTTTGCACCGTCGTCGGTGAGAAGTCCGCCAAACCCGGCATCGACTTTTTCCCGCTCAGCGTCCACTACCAGGAACGCGCCTACGCCGCCGGCAAGATCCCGGGCGGCTTCTTCAAGCGCGAAGCCCGGCCGAGCGAAAAGGAAACCCTCGTCTCCCGCCTGATCGACCGTCCGATCCGGCCGCTGTTCGTCAAGGGCTTCAAGAACGAGACCCAGGTTATCTGCACCGTGCTGTCGCACGACCAGGAAAACGACCCCGACATCGCCGCCATGGTCGGCGCGTCGGCGGCGCTGACCATCTCCGGCCTGCCGTTCCTGGGCCCGATCGGCGGTTGCCGCGTCGGTTACATCGACGGCCAGTACGTGCTCAACCCGCAGCTCGACCAGATGCCGAACACCACGCTCGATCTGGTCGTGGCCGGCACTCGTGAAGGCGTGCTGATGGTCGAGTCGGAAGCTTCCGAGCTCTCCGAGGAAATCATGCTCGGCGCCGTCACCTTCGGCCACCAGTCGTTCCAGCCGGTGATCGATGCGATCATCGATCTGGCCAAGGTCTGCGCCAAG
Organism: Rhodospirillaceae bacterium; assembly: GCA_038152725.1. Lineage (GTDB taxonomy): Bacteria > Pseudomonadota > Alphaproteobacteria > Rhodospirillales > Casp-alpha2 > TMED8. Next base: position 3,250 of record JAYOXJ010000113.1, on the reverse strand, counting down.
GATCCGATCGAACTGGCGGGCGCGCCGGAAGGCTACGAGGCGCTTTCCGCCAAGGTGAAGGAACTGGCCGAGGCCGGGCTCCGCGACGCCTACACGGAAACCGTCAAGCAGGCCCGCCAGGAGAAGATCGGCGCGGTCAAGTCCAAGGTGGCGGAAACCGTCGCCGGCGACGCCAAGTTCGACGCAGGCCTGGTCGAGGCCAAGCTCGGCGACATCTTCAAGTCGGTCGAGCAGGACATCGTGCGCCGCGGCATCATCGATACCAAGAAGCGCATCGACGGCCGCACCACTTCCGACGTCCGCCCGATCGCGGTCGAGGTCGGCGTGCTGCCCCGCACCCACGGCTCGGCGCTGTTCACCCGTGGCGAGACCCAGGCACTGGTCACCGCCACGCTCGGCACCGGCCAGGATGAGCAGATCATTGACGGCCTCGCCGAGGACTACCGCGAGCACTTCATGCTGCACTACAACTTCCCGCCCTATTCGGTCGGCGAAGCGGGCCGCGTCGGGTTTACCGGCCGGCGCGAGATCGGCCACGGCAAGCTTGCCTGGCGCGCGGTGCATCCGCTGATGCCGTCCAAGGTCGACTTTCCGTACACGGTCCGCGTGGTCTCCGAGATCACCGAATCGAACGGCTCTTCCAGCATGGCGACCGTCTGCGGTTCCTCGCTGGCGCTGATGGACGCGGGCGTGCCGCTGACCAAGCCGGTCGCCGGTATCGCCATGGGCCTGATCAAGGAAGACGACGGCTACGCCGTGCTCTCCGACATTCTCGGCGACGAGGATCACCTGGGCGACATGGATTTCAAGGTCGCCGGCACCGCCGACGGCATCACGTCGCTGCAGATGGACATCAAGATCACCTCGATTACCGAGGAGATCATGAAGGTCGCGCTCGGCCAGGCCCGTGACGGCCGGCTTCACATCCTGGGCGAAATGGCCAAGGGCCTCACCAAGTCCCGCGAGGGGGTGAGTGCGCATGCGCCGAGGATCGAGACGATCACCATCAACAAGGACAAGATCCGCGAAGTCATCGGGCCCGGCGGCAAGATGATCCGCGAGATCTGTGAGACCACCGGCGCCAAGATCGACATCGAGGACGACGGCACCGTGAAGGTCGCTGCCGTCGACGAGAGCGCCATGCGCGCCGCCATCGAGTGGATCGAAAGCCTGACCGCGGAACCGGAAATGGGCCGCATCTACTCGGGCAAGGTGGTCAAGGTGGTCGATTTCGGTGCCTTCGTGAACTTCATGGGCAACCGTGACGGCTTGGTGCACATCTCCGAGCTCAAGCCCGAGCGCGTCGGCCAAGTGACCGACGTGGTCAACGAGGGCGACCAGGTCAAGGTCAAGCTCATCGGCATCGACGACCGCGGCAAGGTGAAGCTCTCCATGCGCGTGGTCGACCAGGAGACCGGCGCCGACATCTCGGACCAGGTAAAGTCCAAGGGTAAGCGCGAAAGCGCCTGATACCCGGCTATACCGGCCTGAATCTCGAATAACGGCGGCGTCTTCAGGGACGCCGCCGTTTTTTTAAAAGGGCTATGTCATCCGCCGTTCCGCGGGGTGATAAAAAGCGGGGAATGACGCCGTGCCGGGGGGTGCGGAGGACAGCGTATTGGGAAGGCTGATCGAGTGACGCAACGGAAATCGAGCTATACGCGGGAAGACCTGCTGGCCTGCGGGCGCGGCGAACTGTTCGGACCCGGCAACGCGCAGCTGCCGCTGCCGCCGATGCTGATGTTCGATCGCATCACGTCGATCGCCGATACCGGCGGCGCGCACGGCAATGGCCACGTCGTCGCCGAATTCGACATCAATCCCGATCTTTGGTTCTTCGGCTGCCATTTCCAGGGCGATCCGGTGATGCCGGGCTGTCTGGGTTTGGACGCGCTTTGGCAGCTGGTCGGCTTCTATCTCGGCTGGACCGGGGCGCCGGGCCGCGGCCGCGCGCTCGGCGTCGGCGGCGTCAAGTTCACGGGACAGGTGCAACCCGGCGCAAAACTGGTAACATATAAGATCGACATCAAACGCGTCATGAACCGTCAGATCACGCTTGGGATCGCCGACGGGGTTATGGAGGTCGACGGCGAGCTTGCCTACGAGGCCGAAGGGCTCAAGGTAACGCTGTTCGGCAGCGGCGAGTGACGGAAGACCGACTGGGCCAAAAGACAAACAAAGGGATGTGAAGAGGCATTCATGAGACGGGTTGCAGTAACCGGCATGGGGATCGTGTCGCCAATCGGCAACAATGTTGCGGAAGTGACCGATAGCCTGCGCACCGGCAGGTCCGGGATCGTCTTTTGCGAGGAATATGCCGAACGGGGCTTCCGCTCCCACGTGCACGGTATCCCGCAGATCAACATGGATGAGCTGATCGACCGCAAGCTCCGAAGGTTCATGGGCGACGGCGCCGCCTACAACTATGTCGCCATGCGCGAAGCCATCGCCGACGCCGGCCTCGACGAGGACGACGTGACGAGCGAGCGCACCGGCCTGGTGATGGGTTCGGGCGGACCCTCGACATCGGCGCTGGTCCACGCCGCCGACACGGCGCGCGAGAAGGGCGCCAAGCGCATCGGTCCCTATGCGGTGCCGAAGGCCATGTGCTGGACCAATTCAGCCAACCTCTCGACCGCCTTC
>JAYOXJ010000113.1:0-597 GCA_038152725.1 Rhodospirillaceae bacterium | reverse complement strand
AATATTTTGAGTCTGGCGCGTCTACCAATTCCTCCACAACCGCACAACCGGCGCCATATTAGCCACGGCCCTCGCCCGGTCAATAGAAGCTTCGGAAGCTTCCGCGTTGCCAGGATGGCGGACGCTTGTTAGAAGGCGCCGGACGCAACGCCGAATAAGGACCTGCCGCCCGTGATTCGACCGCTCTACGACTGGACGCTCGCCCTCGCCGGCCATCGCCATGCCCTATGGGCGCTGGCGGCGGTGTCGTTCATCGAAAGCTCCATATTCCCGATCCCGCCCGACGTACTGTTGATCCCGATGGTGCTGGCGGCGCCGACGCGGGCCTGGAAGATTTGGAAGACACTAGCGAACGCACTGGCATGGTGATGGGTTCTGGCGGACCCTCGACCTCGGCCCTGGTCGGCGCCGCCGACACGGCGCGCGAGAAGGGGGCCAAGCGCATTGGCCCCTATGCGGTGCCGAAGTCCATGTGCTCGACCAATTCGGCCAACCTCTCGACCGCCTTCCACATGCGCGGCCTGAGCTATTCGATCTCGTCGGCCTGCGCCACCAGCGCGCATTGCATCGGCAACGGCACCGAGCTGATCCAGTGGG
>JAYOXJ010000112.1:2932-10001 GCA_038152725.1 Rhodospirillaceae bacterium | reverse complement strand
CACCCTTTCAAGGCGACATGTTTGCGGGCCCTGAACAGGCCGGGCCCGCCTTCGCGCTCTCCGACGTCCGCATCCTGACGCCTTGCGTGCCGTCCAAAATGCCGGCGCTCTGGAACAACTACAAGGCGCTGTCGGCGAAGCTCGGCACCGAGCATCCGCCGCACCCGCTCTATTTCCTCAAGGCGCCGAGCAGCTACATCGGCACGGGCGAGGTCATCAAGCGGCCGGCGGGCTACGACGGCAAGGTCATCTACGAGGGCGAACTCGGCATCGTCATCGGCAAGCGCGCGCGCGGTATCTCCGAGGCCGATGCCGACGCGCACATCTTCGGCTACACCTGCATCAACGACGTCACCGCCGTCGATCTCATGAAGGCCGATGCCAGTTTCGACCAGTGGACGCGGGCCAAGAGCTTCGACGGCTTCGGCGTCTTCGGGCCCTGTATCGCCACCGGGCTCGATGCCGATACGCTCGTCGTCCGCACCGTCTTGAACGGCGCCGAACGCCAGAACTATCCGGCCAGCGACATGATCATCGGGCCCAAGCGGATCGTCAGCCTGCTCAGCCACGACATGACGCTGGAACCGGGCGACGTGATCTGCTGCGGCACGTCGTTGGGTGCGGGAACCATGAAGGAGCCGGTCAACACCGTCGAGATCAACATCGAGGGCATCGGCTCGCTCACCAACGTATACGAGAATTGAGCGGCCGGAGCCGGCTCACAAGGCGCCAAGGTCCTTGTCGGCCTTGACTTCGTCGAGCAGGAAGTCGCGCAACACGCAGATGCGCTTGGAGTGGCGCATTTCCTCGGGGTAAACGAAATAGACGTCGAACTCCGGTCCTTTGAACTGGGGCAGCACCTCGACGAGGTCCGGTTGATCACCGCTGAGGTAATAGGGTAGCGCGGCGATGCCGGTGCCGTTGATGACCGCGCGCAGGATACCGTAGACACTGTTGACGGTGAGTGCCGGCTTGCGCGGGCGTTCTCCGGCGCGGCCGAACGAAAGCAGCCAGTTGATATCGTCCATCGGCGCCGGCACTTCCTCGCCGTAGACGATCAACTTGTGATCGTCGAGATCCGCCGCCGTCGCCGGCGTACCATGATCGTCGAGGTAGGCGTGTGACGCGAACAAGTGGTAGCGCACCGTCATCAACTTGCGCTGGATCAGGTTAAATTGCTGCGGCGGGCGGAAACGGATCGCCACCTGCGCGTCGCCCTGCGCCAAGTCATACTCGGTGTTGTCGGTCAGCAATAGGGAAACGGAAATCTCCGGGTAGGCCTTCAGGAACCTGTTTATCCGCCCGCCCAACCATGCCGATCCGAAGGCGACGGACGTGGTGACACGGAGCGGTCCCTCCGGCACCTCCCGGTACTCGTTGATCTTGCCGATGGCGGTGGAGAACCGCGACGACATGTCGACGACCGCCTCGTAGAGTTCATGCCCCGCCTCGGTCAGTTCCACGCCAGTGGTGCGGCGTTGAAACAGTGCCATTCGCAAGTCGTCCTCAAGCGCCGCAATCTGGCGGCTGACCGCCGACTGACTGATCTTGAGCCGCCGCCCGGCGCCGGAGAAGCTGCCGCCCTTGGCGACGTCCATGAACGTCCTGAGATTGTTCCAGTCCATCATTTTCCGATCTCTCGGCGGACCGTGGAGGCAGGGTCGCAGGCCCCGCCCCCACCAAGCCCTCCTACTTCATCCAAGGCGGCGTGAACGGCTGGAACGCGCCACCCTTGTAGACGACGTAGGACATGCCGGGCACCAGCAGGTGACGGACGGCCTCGTCGCCTTCCTTCATCTTGTTGATGTTGACGACCGGCACGACGCTGCCCTTCCAGTCCTGGATGCCCTCGAGGGTATCGAGCAGGGCAGTCCGCGTGATCGGACCGGAACCCATGCGCTTCAGGGCCTCGGTGAACACCTGGGCACCGGTGAAGCCCCACAGGTGAACGGCGTCGGGCTGTTCTTCCGGGTAGTACTTCTTCAAGATCGCCTTGGCTTGCTGGATGTGATCGTTGGGGTCGGTCCACTCGCGGAAGATGGTGGCGAAGTAGACGCCCTCGACGGCGGCCTGGCCGGCAAGTTCCGGCACCTTCGGGCTTTTGCCGAAGAACACGTTGACGACCGGCGCCTTCCAGCCGAGCTTGGCGCGCTCGGTATAGACCTTGGCCGCCGGTTCCGGCGCGCACGAACAGATCAGCGCGTCGACATTGGCGTTCTTCATCTTGATGACCTGGGCGCTCAGGTCGACTTCCTTGGGCTCGTAACCCTCGGCGGCAACCATCTCGACACCGTACTGCTTGAGGCCGACTTCGATGCCCTGCAGGTGGGTCTTGCCGGACGCGTCGTTCTGGTAGATCACGCCGATCTTCTTAGCGCCGAACACTTCCTTGGCGAAGTGGACGAGGTCGGTGCCTTCCTTGTCGTAAGGCGGATAGAGCGGGAACACGTAGCGGTTTTTGATAAACACGTTCTTAGCCGCGCCGGTCCCGGCACCGACCAACGGCACCTTGTTCTCGACGATGTAGTCGATGACCGCCTGGGTCGGCGCCGAGCCCAAGGGCGCGACGATGGCGAAGCACTTGTCGCGTTCGACGAAGCGTTTGACGATGTTCTTGGTTCGCGCCGGCTCGTACTTGTCGTCGACCATCCGGAACTCGATCTTGCGGCCGTTGACACCGCCGGCGTCATTGACGTGCTTGAACCACGCGTCGGCGCCCTTGCCCATGCGGAAGTAGCTCGAGACCTTGCCGGTCATCGGCTGGTAGGAGCAGATCAGGACGCTGTCCTTGGAAACGCCCGGGCCGTCCGCGGCCTGAGCTTCGACTGTCGCGACGCCCGCCATCAAGGCGGCCGCCATCAAGGCTTTAACGGGTAAATACTTCATTTCAGTTCCTCCCGTGCCGAGGACGGCCAACCGTTCGTCCCCCTGTTCGGCGAGGGTTGCGTCCGGCGATTGACGACAACGAAGTCTCCGTCCTCAGCGACTTCCCGTCGTAGTGTGCGCGGCGACCGCCGCCGCGACATTCCCGATCAACCGGTCCCGGCCGCGTTTCCGCGGCGCCGGCTAGTGCGCGCCCATGTAGGACTCGATCACTTCCCGGTTGTTCCGCAACTCGTCCGCCGTGCCCGAAACGGCCACCCGGCCGACCTGCAGCACGTAGCCGAAACCGGCATTCTTCAGCGCCACGTTGGCGTTCTGCTCGACGATCAGCATGGTCATGCGGCGCTCCGCGTTGACGCGCCGGAGCGTGGCGAAGATGTCGGCGATGATGATCGGCGCCAAGCCGAGCGACGGCTCATCCAGCAAAAGCAGCTTGGGTCGCGCCATCAGCCCGCGGCCGATGGCGAGCATCTGCTGTTCGCCGCCGCTCAACGATCCGCCCAGTTGGCGCTCGCGTTCCTGGAGGCGCGGAAACAGGCTCAGCACCATGGCCAGGTCCTCGTCGATGCCGGCCTTGTCGCCCCGCGTATAGGCTCCCATGCGCAGGTTTTCGAATACCGTCAGATCCTTGAAAATCTTGCGGCCCTCGGGCACGTGGGCGATGCCGAGCCGCACGATCTGGTTGGGCGTCAGCCCGGCGAGTGAACGCCCAGCGAACTCGATCATGCCCGCGTTCGGCGGCACCACGCCAGAGATGGCACGCAGGGTCGTCGATTTGCCCGCACCATTGGCGCCCAGCAGCGCCACGATGGAACCCTCCTCGACCTCGAGCGAAACCCCCTGCAGGGCCCGGATCGCCCCGTAGCTGGCCGCCACGTCGGTGAGTTTGAGCAGGGTCATTCGTCGGCCTCGCCCAAATAAGCCTTGATCACTTCCGGATGAGCCTGGATTTCCGCCGGCGTGCCCTCGGCCAGATTGGCGCCGAAGTTGATGACGTAGATGTAGTCGCATACGCTCATCACCATCGACATGTCGTGTTCGACCAGGAACACGGTGACGCCGAGGTCGCGGTTGACGCGCCGGACGGTCTCCTTGAGGTCTGCCGTTTCCTCGTCGTTGCAGCCGGCGACCGGTTCGTCGAGCAGGATGATCTTTGGATCGGAGGCCAACGCGCGTGCCATCTCGACCCGCTTCTGGTGGCCGTAGGGCAGGTTCTTGACCGGGTTGTCGAGATCGTCGGAGAGCCGCAGCATCTCGGCAATGCGCTCGGCCTTCTCGACCAGGGCACGCTCGTTCCTCCGCGCGCCCGGCAGCCCGAACATGTTGGCGAAGGGATTGCCGATCAGGTGGTGGGCACCGATCAGAATATTCGAAAGCACAGATTGTTCGCCGAACAGGTTGATGTTCTGGAACGTGCGCGCGAGACCGAGCCGGGCCATGTCATGCGGTTTGTTCGCGCCGATATCTTGGCCTTCGAAGTAGAGCTTGCCGGCGTCGCAGTCCTGGAAGCGGGTCAGCACGTTGAACAGCGTGGTCTTGCCGGCGCCGTTGGGGCCGATCAGGCCGACGATCTTGCCCGCCTCGACACCCAGAGACACGTTGTTGCAGGCGACGACGCCGCCGAAACTGACAACGACATTCTCGCAGCGGAGCAGATCGGTCATCGTTCGCCCCCGTCTCGCTGTGTCGCCGCCAATTGACGGGCGCGCCAGGCGCGGACCGGCCGGGCCAATACCTCGGCGATGCCGGCCGGCGCCAACAGCAGCACGCCGATCAGCACGACACCCTTGAGGATGAAGGCGAAATCGGCGAGCTGTTCGAAGAAGAACGGCACCATGACGATGAACACGCCGCCGACGAACGGTCCCATCATCATCGCCGAACCACCGACCACGGTGGCGACCAGGAAATCGACCGAATACCAGATGTCGGCGAACACCTCGGCGGAGACGTAGTTGACGATATGCGCATTGAGCGCCCCGGCGACGCCGGTGACGGCGGCGCTGACCGAGAACGAGAGCGTGCGGTAGAGCAACCGGTTGACACCGCTGCTCTCGGCGGCACGCTCGGCATCGCGCAACGCCATGAACGCGCGCCCGACGCCCGAGTGGACCAAGCGGTAGATGAACAGCGTGGTCAGTGCCAGACAACCGAGCGCTACCAGATAGAAGCCGAAGTCGCCGATCTCGATCCCGAAGATACGATTGTCGGGCAGCGAGATGCCCTCTCGGCCCTCGAAGATCGGCACGTTGTTGACGATGGTGCCGATGAAAAATGCGAAGCCGAGCGTGCCGATCGCCATGAAAGCGCCGGAGAGGCGCAGGAAGACGAGGCCCAGCGCGAAACCGATAAACCCGGCCATGATACCGCCGGCCGCGATGCCGATGGCGAGATCCACCTCGAAGTACTTGGAGAGCAGCGCCGAGGTATAGGCGCCGATGGCGAGGAAGCCGCCGTGCCCGACGGTAACCAGCCCGGTATAGCCGGTGAGGATGCTGACGCCTTGCGCGGCGATAATGTAGATGATGATCAGCGCCGCCTGCGACGCCATCCAGCCCTCGACGCCTGGAAGGAATGGAAACGCCGCGGCGAGCGCGAACAAGCCGCCGACGGCGATCATGTTTTGGCGCCGGAAGCGCTGCTTCAGTTCTGCGGTGCGGCCGCGTTCATGCAATGTGGCCATGATCGTCAGAACTCTCGCCGCTTCTGGATTCCGAACAGGCCCTGCGGCCGAAATGCCAACAGCACCACGATCATGGCGAAAGCCGTTGCCGTCTTGTAGTGCGCCCCGAGGTAGCCACCGGCGATGTTCTCGGCGACGCCGATCATGAGCGCGCCGAGAATGGCACCGGGGATCGAGTAGAGCCCGCCGAACACTGCCGCCACGTAGCCCTTGATCAGGACCTCGTCCATCATCTCGGGCGCGACGTAGACGATCGGCGCCAGCAGCACGCCGGCGAATGCGGCGAGAAAGCCGGCCATGCCCCAGGTCAGCAGCACGATGAAGCGGACCGGAATGCCCATCAGCATGGCGGTGTCCGGATCGTCGGTCACGGCGCGCATGGCGATGCCCTGCTTGGTGTAGCGGAAGAACGCGAACAGCATCAGCCCGATCGCCGCCGCCCAGGCCATGTTGATGACGTGACCCTGGCTGACCAAGCCGCCGATCACCTGGATCGGCGTCGGATCGAAGGTCACGGGAAAGGCCTTGGTGTCGCGCCCCCAAAACCAGCCGGCGGTGCCGTGTAGCACGTAGTACATGCCGAGCGTCGCGGTGAACAGCGTGAGCCAGTCCGAATCCGCGATCGGACGCATGACGATACGCTCGAAGGCGATACCGAGGGTGACGCAGACGACCACCGCCAACGCCAGGGCGACGTAATAGTTGAGGCCGAAATCCTTGATGAAGATCATCGCCGCAAAGGCGCCGATCATGGCGAAGTCGCCCTGCGCCAGATTGATGGTGCGGGTATTGCGAAACACTACCACGACCGCTACTGCAGTCAGCGCGTAGAGTGCACCTGTCGCCAGTCCGCTAATGACCAGTTGGCCAAACACGCCACATTCCCCGGCTCAGTCGCCATGACGGGCATCGCACATCGGGTGATGTTGAATCTCACCTCGAAGGTCCGCCCCTCCCCAATGACCGCAACGTTAATACGGTTTTGTCCGAAGCGGACGCCCCTATGTTGGATAGGGTCATTACAAAAACGAATAACGGGATTGTCGGTGCCGGAAGCGCTTCGGCTCGGACTGCTGATTTCCGGTCGGCTCAGTATCCGACTCGCGTGAGATAGAGCCCGTCGGCCGGCGCCGTCGGGCCGCCGGCGCGGCGGTCGCGCGCTTCCAGCGCTTCGGCAACGTCGTCCGCCGTCCAGCGGCCACGGCCGACCCATTCCAGCGTGCCGACCATGTTGCGCACCTGATGGTGCAGGAACGAGCGCGCCCGCGCGGCGACGATGATGCGGTCACCGTCGCGCCGGACGCTCAATGCATCGAGCGTCTTGACCGGCGACTTGGCCTGGCACTCGGTGGCGCGGAAACTGGTGAAGTCGTGGTTGCCGACCAGCCGCGCCGCGGCCGCGGCCATGGCGTCGGCGTCGAGCGGCGCCGGCACCCACCAGACCAGACCGCGCTCGAACGTCGCCGGCGCGCGGCGGTTGAGGATGCGGTATTCGTAGGCGCG
>JAYOXJ010000112.1:0-2832 GCA_038152725.1 Rhodospirillaceae bacterium | reverse complement strand
AGACCATTGTCCTGGCGTTGCCAGCCGACGAAATCGCGGCCGTCGTATTCGATGATCAGCTTGTAGCGCGCCATCGCCTCTTATAGCGGCGAAGCGGGCGGCGGGCCAAGTCCGCCCGCTTATAGGGGGAACGACCCAGGGGGTGAATCTACTTGATTTTGCTCACTCTCTCGGCGCTAATGAATTGGGGAGTTGCGATGGCTGATACCGCAGATACATCCACCGTACTTGCCGACCGGGACACGCTGCACATCCTGCCGCTCAGCGACATTCCGCTGGAAACACCGGCCCTGCGAAACGCCCGGCTGATCAAGAACGCCAAACTCGATAGTGTCGTTGAGATTTTCACCGACCTGCAAACCGGCTCGGGCCAACTCGGCATCGAGGATTTGCCGTTGGAATTCGGCTGGGACACCTATGGCCCGCCGCAGGACATGGTGGTGCTGAGAAAACTGGCACTGCTGCCGAGCTACGACGTCTACAGCCTGCGCCTGACGCTCCGCGAACACGGCATTGAGGTCAACAGCGTCGACGCCCTCAAGCTTTCGCCACAGAAGAGCCAGGAACTCGGCGAATACATGAAGACCTTCACGCGCCCGCTGATCTCCCAGATCTACGGCGACGCGGACGTGGAAATCCAGGATTTCTCCGACGTCATCCGGCTGTTCCGCGACCCCGACGTCAAGAAGGCGCTGGAAAAGCTCAAGGTCATGGCGGCCAAGCTAGAGATCAAGCCGGAACAGATCCCGCGCTTCATGGAGGAGTACGGCGACATCTTCCTGTCGCTCAGCTACTACCGCAGCTGCCTCGACGATATCAAGCCGACCATCAGCGAGTTCATCGGTTCGCTCTCGATGATCCGCACCAACTATCAGTTCAAGTCCGACAAGAACCTGATGAACACCATCGACGTGATGGAAGGGGTGTTCAACAACCTGATGGTCAACATCACCGGCCGCTTCGAAACCTTCGACTGCTCGACCAAGCACATGTGGGACAAGATTTCGGCGGAACGCTTCCGCAGTGTCGAGAAACTGATTACCAACTACCACGTCACCATCGGCGGCGTGCTCTGCGCGCTGGCGGTCAAGATGGCGGCCTGGGCCCGGCTGTTCCCCGACAAGGACACCGGCGGCCCCGGCCGGCGTGCCGAATTCATCATGTCGGAGATGCGCCAGGGCATCGAGAAGATGCAGAAGGTGGAAAACTCGGCGCCGGCACTATCGGCCCTCGCCGGCTAGGCGCTGGAATTCCGCCAGCCGCCGCTCCGTCTGCGCCACCTCCTCCAGCAGCCATTCGCGGAAATACCGGACCTTGGGCCGGGTTTCCGCCTCCGGCGGATAGACCAGGTAATAGGCGGCGCGCGCACTGATCTGGGTGGCGAAGGGGCGGATCAGCCGGCCGTTCCTGAGATCGCCCGAGATCAGAAAGCTGCGCCCGAGCGACACGCCTTCGCCGGCGATCACCGCCTGCAGCACGAGATTGGTGTGCGGCAGCACCGGACCCTTGGGCACCACCGCGCCGGCGAGCCCGGCGGCGGTGAACCAGGCGTTCCAGAAGTCGATGCCCTGTTCATAGATCAGCGGATACTTCAAGAGGTCGGCGGGGCTGCGGAGCGGTGGGCCGCGTTCGGCGAGCGAAGGCGCCAAGACCGGAAAGATGGTCTCCTCGGTCAGCTTCAGCGCCGTCACCCGGGGCCAGCCGCCCGGACCGTAGCGGATGGCGAGGTCGGCGTCGTCGCGCTGGAAATCGACCAGGGCATCGGCGATGGAAAGCTCGATGTCGATGTCGGGATGGCGGGTGCGGAAACGCCCCAAGCGCGGCACCAGCCATTCGGCGGCGATCGATTCAAGGGTCGAAACCTTGAGCCGATTCTCATGGCCGAAGCCGGATACCCTGGCGACGCCGTCCGCGAGTACCCGGAAACCGTCGGAGACCGCCGGCAGCAGTGCCTGGCCGGCATCGGTCAGCATCAACTGGCGGTTCATGCGGCGGAACAGCTTCATGCCGAGTTGGTCCTCGAGATGCTTGATCTGGTGGCTGACCGCCGCCTGGGTGACGCTGAGTTCCTCGGCCGCGCGGGTGAAGCTCAGATGCCGCGCGGCCGCCTCGAAAGCACGCAAGGCGTTCAATGAAGGCAGGCGATTGACCATAAAAATCTCATGGAAACGGGCTCGGCTAATTGTTAAAGATATATTAAAATTCAATTTTATCAAATAGATAATTGTCACTATGACAATTTTCACATTAGAAAAAATCATGTATAGATGAATTAAGATCGTTTGTCCACGAACCGTTTGGCGCGTAGAAGAGGCGTCAACGAAACACGGATAGCCGGTAAATTTCATCGGCCCCATCGAGACCACAGGAGACAGACATGCGCTCGATCGCGCTTTCCCCCGCCGCCTCGGCCTTCGCCGACGCCGGTCGGATTCCGGCCCTAGCCGCCGCCGGCATTCAGCGGATCGCCAAGCGCACCTTCGATACCCTGATTTTGTGGCAGCGCCGCCATGACCGGCGCCGCCAGATGGCCCACCTGGACCCGCGCCTGATGGCCGATGCCGGCCTGACAGCCTCTGCCGTCGCGCGCGAAGTCCAAAAGCCGTTCTGGCAGGCGTAAAGGACGAGTTTGGGGCTGACGCGGTCTTAGTCGCGTTTGGCCGTGCTCAGCCCCACTCGCCCTCGGTGCCGATGTGAACCACGGCACCGCAGTGCTTGCAGTGCACTGCATCCGGATCATGCCGCTTGAGGCCGCACGTCTCGCATTTGTAATTGACTTTCTGCGGCCGGAAGATGGTCTGTACCAGGCGCAGGAACAGCGCCACCCCGAAC
>JAYOXJ010000111.1:0-10022 GCA_038152725.1 Rhodospirillaceae bacterium | reverse complement strand
CATTCGGATGGCGTTGGATGTCCTATCAACTAGTACATCGCCGGCCGCCTGCTGAAAGGCGGCACAGAGATCGGCGGCGTCCCGGTCCGTGACCGGGCCGGGCGGCAACGCCTCGATGCTCTGGCGCACCTTGGTCTTGAGGCCGGAGAACGAGAAATCGCAACCCGCCCTGCCCTTCATCGGCCGCGGCAGGTCGAAGCGCGCAGGGTCGCCGGTGGCGGCCTTGGCTTCCACCGCCGGACCGCCGGGATAGCCGAGCCCCAGCATCTTGGCGGTCTTGTCGAAGGCTTCGCCGAGCGCGTCGTCGATGGTGGTGCCGAGCCGGCGGTAGGCGCCGACCCCTTCGACCGCGAGCAACTGGCAGTGGCCGCCCGACACCAGCAGCAGCAGATAGGGGAACGCCAGCGGTTCGTCGCCGCCGGTGAGCCGCGAGGTCAGCGCATGCGCCTCCAGGTGATTGACGGCGATGAACGGCAGCCCACTTGCATAGGCGAGCGCCTTGGCGGTCATCACGCCGACCATGACGCCGCCGATCAATCCGGGCCCGCCGGTGGCGGCGACACCGGAAAGTTCGTCAAAGCCGACATCGGCCGCGGCCATGGCCTCGGCGACGATGGCGTCGACCGCCTCGACGTGGGCACGCGCCGCGATCTCGGGCACGACGCCGCCGAAGGCCTTGTGTTCGTCCAATTGCGACAACACCACGTTGGCGAGGATACGCGGGCGCCGGGGCGTGCCGTCCGCCACATCGGCGGCGACCACGGCGGCTGCGGTCTCGTCGCAGCTTGTTTCAATCCCGAGCACGATCATGTATAAGCCGTTGCCTCGACAGGCGCCGAATGTACGCTCACAGGGCCCAAGGCGCCACCCTTGACGCGACGGAGACTTCGCCCGCATGACCGACCGCCCCCTCGTCCGTATCGGCACTCGCGGCAGCCCGCTCGCCATGGCGCAGACGCTCGAAGCGCGTGACCTGCTGGCTCGCACGGTGCCGGCACTGGCGGGCGTCATGGAGGTCATCGAGATCAAGACCTCGGGCGATGCCATCCTCGACCGGCCGCTGGCCGAGGTCGGCGGCAAGGGCCTCTTCACCAAGGAACTGGATTCCGCACTCCTCGACGGCCGCATCGACATCGCCGTGCACTCGGTCAAGGACGTCGAAACCTTCTTGCCCGACGGCATCGTGCTGGCGGCCTGCCTCGAGCGGGAAGACCCGCGCGACGCCTTTCTCTCGCTGAAGGCAAGCAGTCTCGCGGCACTTCCCGCTGGCAGCGTCATCGGCTCGGCTTCGCTCCGCCGCCAGGCGCAGATTCTCAATCGCCGTCCCGACCTCAAGGTGGCATTGATTCGCGGCAACGTGCAGACGCGCCTCGCCAAGCTTGCCGAAGGCACCTGCGACGCCACGATGCTCGCCTTGGCCGGGCTCAACCGCCTCGGCATGGCCTCGAAGGCGAGTGCCGTGCTCGAACCCGAAGAAATGCTGCCGGCCGTCGGCCAGGGCGCCATCGGCATCACCTGCCGCGCCGACGACAACGACACGCTTGAGTTTCTCGCCCGCGTCGATCACGCGGAGACGCACGTGCGTATCCGCGCCGAGCGCGCGCTGCTGGCGGCGCTCGACGGGTCTTGCCGCACGCCGATCGGCGGCCTCGCCGAGATCGTGGGGGAGCGCATCCGACTGCGCGGCTTGGTCGCCAAGCCGGACGGCTCGGCCATGTATGAAACCGAACGCGAAGGCGCCATCGCCGACGCAGAGGCGCTTGGCGACGACGCCGGGCGCGAATTGCGGGCGCGCGCCGGCGACGATCTGTTCGTTTGACTGCTGGAGGAGGACGGACTTGCGGGTCCTGATCACCCGGCCGGAGGAAGACGCTGCGGCACTGGTCGCCGGGCTGGCGCGCCTGGGTGTCGAGGCCGAGGTTGCGCCGCTGCTCTCGATCCATCTGGAGCCGGGCCCCGAACTCAACCTGATCGGCGTCCAGGCGGTACTGCTGACCAGCGCCAACGGGGCCCGAGCCCTGGCTGCGCGCACCCGCGCGCGGACACTCAAAGTCCTGGCGGTCGGCCAATCGACGGCGCGCGCGGCCCGCGATCTCGGCTTCGATGACGTGGCCTCCGCCGACGGCGATGTCGACGACCTGGCGCGCCTCGCCGCCGCCGCGCTCGATCCGACGGCGGGCAGCCTGCTGCATGCGGCGGGCTCGAAGACGGCCGGCGATCTCGCCAAGTATCTCGGCGACGCCGGATTCCGCTACCGGCGCGAGGCGCTCTATCGGGCGGAGACCGCCGAACGGCTGCCCGACGCCGCTCGCGACGGCCTCGCGGGCGCGCGCTTCGACGGCGTGCTGCTGTATTCGCCGCGCACCGGCGCCACCTTTCGCCGCCTGATCGAGGCCGAGGGCATGGCCGAAAACCTCCAAAACGTGACCGCTTACTGCCTGAGCGCAAATGTCGCCGCGAAGGTTCACGCATTGCCCTGGGCGGCGGTGAGGACGGCGGCGCGGCCGGACCAGGCCGCCATGCTGGAATTGTTCGGCGAAAAATGAGATGACAATAGGACGGGCTGGCGCTCTGGCGCCGCTCTTGGGTTGATACCGGCCGGTCTGCTAAAGAATTATAGAGAGGCAACAGAGCGAAAGATGGCGCGAACCGCGGACACCACAAATACCGGCGACGGCAACGGCGAAGAGGCGAAAGCCGCCGCCAAGAAGCGCAAATCCCGCGCCAAACCGACAAACGCGAGTTCCGACCCGACCGTCGAGCAGCCGTTGGCGGATGCCGTGTCTGCCGCCAAGGCCGATACGCCGGCCGCGCCAGCGAAAAGCGGCGGCGGGTGGATTTTCGCGCTGGTGGTACTGTCGCTGATTGCGGGGGGCGGCTACATCACGCGGACGAAGTGGATGCCGCTGGTCGCCGACAAGCTGCAGAAGATTCCCGGTCTCAAGACCGAAGACCCGCGTGTCGCCGAATTGAGCCAGCGCCTTGCCGCGCTCGAGAACAAGACCGGCGCGCTCGCCGTCAAGGACGAGACCATCCAGCGCCTGGAGAAAGAGCGAGAGAAACTCAGTGCCGATTTGGCGAAAGCGCTGACCCGGCTCGAGACGGTGGAGAGGTCGATGGCCAACGTGCGCCAGATCGCCGAAGCGGCGGCGCAGGTCGACGAGGCGAGCCAGGCAAAGGAATCACTGAAGCGCCTGGGCGACCGGCTGGCAGCGATCGAGAGCTCAGGTGCGGTGGGCGCCGACAAGCAGTCGGTCGCCACCGGACTCGCGGAACTCAAGGCTGCCGAGGCGCGTTCGCGCGAATTGGCCGAACGCCTGAACAAGCTGGAAAAGGACCAGGCGGCAATGGTGCCGGCGGAAAAGGTCATCGCCGGGGTCGAACAACGCCTGCAGGAAATCGAAAAAAGCGCGGTCAAGCGCGGCGGCGCGCGTGCGGCGCTGGTGCTGGCGGTCGGGCAATTGCGCGACGCCGTTCAGCGCGGCGGCGCCTTCGAGCGCGAATTGCAGGCGGTCAAGGGCATGGCTGCGGGTGATCCCGGCATCAGCGCGACGTTGTTGCCGCTCGGCAGTTTCGCCAAGACAGGCGTGCCGACGCTGGTCATGCTGCGTGACGAATTCGCCGGCATGGCCGGCACCATCGTCGCCCGCGCAGGGTCCGGCGGTGGCGGCTGGCTCGATGGCCTGACCAGACGGCTGGGATCGCTGATCCATGTCCGGCGCATCGACGGCGCCGGCAGCGATTCGGTCGAGGGATTGGTGGCGCGCGCCGAGAAGCAGCTGGCGACCGGCGATCTCGCCGGCGCGATCACCGCGATCGAGGGCGTCAAGCCGCTCTCGGCGGTGGCGGCTGATACCGCCAAGCCCTGGCTCGCGCGCGCCAAGATGCGCGCCGGCGCCGAACGCGCCCTCGCCGCGCTGCACATCCACGCGGTCTCGCTCCTCGATGCGGCCAAGGAGTAGAGCCCGGTGATCCGCGCACTCGGCTATCTGATCGTCATCTTCCTGATCGTCGCGGGCGCGGTGTGGCTGCTCGACCGGCCCGGCGCCGTCGCCGTCGATTGGCAGGGCTACCGGATCGAGACGTCCTTCGCCATGCTCATTGCCGGTGTCGCCATCCTGGCGGCCGTCGCCGCCATCGGCTACCGCGTGTGGCTGGCGCTGATCCGCGCGCCGGGACGGCTCGGCGATGCCTGGCGTGAGCGCCGCCGCGGCAAGGGCTACCGGGCGCTGACCAAGGGCATGGTGGCGGTTGCCGCCGGCGATGCCGGCGAGGCGGCCAGGCAGGTGAAGCGCGCCGAGGTGCTGCTCAACGAACCGCCGTTGACGCTGTTGCTTTCCGCGCAGGCGGCGCAACTCGGCGGTGACGACAAGGTGGCAGAACGCTTCTTCCAGGAAATGACTGAGAATCCGGAGACCGAGTTCCTCGGGCTGCGCGGCCTCTTGACCCAGGCGATGAAGGCGGGCGACGACGCGGGCGCGCTCGAACTCGCCCGGCGCGCCTACCGGCTGCAGCCGAGGAGCGACTGGGTCTCGGCCAGCCTGTTCGATCTACAGGTAAAGAGCGGCAAGTGGCTCGACGCCCAGGTCACCGGCGACGAACAGGCGAGGCTCGGTCTCATCGGGCGCGAAGCCAATCGCCGCCGGAAGGCCGTGCTGGCGTTGCAGCAGGGCGTCGAACTGGCGCGTGCCGGCGACAAGGAAGAGGCAAGCAAACGCTACAAACTGGCGCACGACAGCGCGTCCGATTTCATTCCCGCCGCTGTTGCCTGGGCCGGCGCACTGATCGACCAGGGCAAGGCGCGCCGCGCCGGCGACGTCATCGCCAAGGCCTGGGCGGAAGCGCCGCATCCGGATCTGGTCGAGCCCGCGATGAAGGCTGCCGGCGCCCTTGATGCGCTCTCGCGGGTCAAAGCGACCGAACGGCTGGTTCCCGCCAACAAGGTCCATCCCGAAAGCATGATCGCGCTGACCCGGGCCTATCTGGAAGCCCAGCTTTGGGGCGAAGCGCGAAGCCGGCTCACGGCTTTGGGCGAATGCGGCATGGAAAGTCAGGCCCGCGTCTGTCGGCTGTGGGCCGATCTCGAGGAAGCCGAGCGGGGCGATACCGTTGCGGCGCGCGACTGGCTCCGGCGCGCGGCGCTCGCCGCCGCCGATCCGGCCTGGGTCTGCGACAGTTGCGGCAACGCCGTCGGCGCCTGGTCGGTGACTTGCGGCAATTGCGGCGCCTTCGACAGCTTCCAGTGGCGCCGCCCGCCGCACGTCATGCGTCTCGGCGGCGAAGCGCATGCCGACGGCAACCTGCCGGCCGTCACCGGCCCGGCGACCGGGAATCCGTCGAAGGTTTAAGCTTCAGGTTCGAGCAGTGCGCCGCTGGCTTCCAGTGCGGTGATCTCTTCATCGTTGAATCCGGCCTCGGCCAGGATGTCGCGGCCGTGCATGCCGATGCGGGGCAGGTCGCGTCGGATTTGCGTGCGCCGGCCGCCGATCTCGAGCGGCAGGCCCGGCACCCGAGTCTTGCGGCCGTCCGGCAGTGTCACGTCGAGAAGCTGTCCGGTGGCATTTAGGTGCGGATCGTCGAGCAGTTCGTGCGGCTTGGCGATCGGTGCGAAC
Source organism: Rhodospirillaceae bacterium (assembly GCA_038152725.1). Classification (GTDB taxonomy): domain Bacteria; phylum Pseudomonadota; class Alphaproteobacteria; order Rhodospirillales; family Casp-alpha2; genus TMED8. The sequence goes on along the minus strand of JAYOXJ010000111.1, from coordinate 4,410 downwards.
GGCAAGCCGATGCGCTCGCAGGCGTCCATCAGTTCGCGTTTCGTCATGGCGCCGAACAGCTCCTTCAGCATCGGCATGATGCGCTCGCGCGCTCGTGCCCGGAGCGCGTTGGTGGTGAGCGTTTCGTCGGCCATGAGATTGGTGCGCCCGAAGGCTTCGCAGAAGATCTTCCATTGCGTGTCGCTGACGATACCGACGAAGACGCTCTCGCCATCGGATGTGGTGAAGGTGTCGTAGACGGCCCAGGCGCGCGGGCGGTCCGGCATCGGGCCTGCCGGCGTGCCGGTGACGGCGTACTGCAGCATGTGCTGGGCGACGGAATGCACGGTGGTCTCGAACAGCGCCGATGTCACTTCCTGGCCCCTCCCGGTGCGCTCGCGTTCGCGCAGCGCCGCCTGGATGCCGATGACGCCGAACATGCCGCCCATGATGTCGATGACCGATGCGCCGGCGCGGAGCGGCCGGCCCTCGGGGCCGGTCATGTAGGCGAGGCCGCCCATCATCTGCACCACTTCATCGAGCGCTTTCCGATGCGCGTAGGGGCCGTCGAGGAAGCCCTTGAGCGCGCAGTAGACAAGGCGTGGGTTTTCCTTGCTGAGTTGATCGTAGCCGAGGCCGGCGGCCTCCAACGCGCCGGGGCGCAGGTTCTCGATCACCACGTCGGCGGAGAGTGCCAGGCGCTTGGCGGCGGCGAGGCCGTCGGGCGACTTGATGTCGAGCACGATGGAGCGCTTGTTCCGGTTGTAGGAGGCGAAGAACCCCGCACCTTGATGCACCAGGCGCCGCGTGGTGTCGCCGCCCGGCGGCTCGACCTTGATCACGTCGGCGCCCAGATCGGCGAGGATCATGCCGCAGGTCGGGCCCATCACCATGTGGCAGAATTCGACCACCCGGATGCCGTCGAGCGGCCAGGGGTCGGTTGCGGATCGGGCGCTCGGCGCTTGTGTCTGGTCCATGACCGCGAGACTATCTTTGCCGACCATCTTCACTCAAGAACGAAAGCAGGGCGGGAGAGCGGCGATGAGCGGGGCGTCAGCGAAACAGGGCCGGGGCGCGATCTGGGTGGTTTGGGGCAACTTCGACAAGCGCGTGCTGGAGCGCTCGCAGGCTTCGCTCGCCAAGGTCCATCCCGATCTCGCGCGCCATGTGATCGAACTGCCCGCCGGCAGCACGCTTTTGGACAAGGCGCGCATGCTCGATCTTTCGCCGTTCGAAGAAACCCTCTTTCTCGACGCCGACACCGTGGTGCTCGACGATCTTACCTTCGGCTTCGAACAGGCGCAGCGCTTCGGCCTCGCGTGTTCGATCTGCGAATGTCCATGGGCGCGGCGCTACGGCGGCATCGAGGGCGACATGGTAGAGTACAATACCGGCGTTTTGTTTTTCACCTCTGCGGCCAAGCCGGTGTTCGACGCCTGGCAGGCGCGCAACGGAGACACCGATTCCTCGATCGTCTTCCACGGGACGGACGGTCTCGCGCGGATGCCCTTGAACGACCAGGCCGGTTTCGCCCGCGCCGTCGACGAGACCGGTTTCCGTCCGTTCATTCTGCCCTACAACTGGAACTTCCGGCCGAAGTGGCACAAGAGCTGGTTCGGCCCGCTGAAGATCTGGCACGATTATTCCGACGTGCCGGAGCCGCTGTGGAGCCACAACGCCGAGCAAGCGAGGCCCGACTCGATCGTCAAGCTCTCGGTGCTGCGCGACTAGAAACCTTGACAGCGAGCGCGCCTTGGGAGAATAGAGGGGCCAGAAACCGCACGGTTTCAGGAACCGGCGTCGCCTTAGCTCAACTGGTAGAGCATCGCATTAGTAATAATAATATCTATATAAAACCCCCGGTTTTTCGGGGGTTTTTGGCTTTAATGGGCTAAAAATTATAATTTATAATTCGTTTATAAAAAGCTATAATAGCTTAAAGCAGATTTTTTGGAGCTTCAGGCGTGGCTTTGAAAACCTACAAAGACCTGGAAAGTTTTCACGACGGTGAAGTTGTGATTTATCGCCGCAACGCCGGTAAGAAGCCGACCTATCAAGCCCGGATTAAAACACCCCAGGGAACTGGCTACATAGTTCGTTCGCTTAAAACCCAACATCGAGACGAGGCTTACAGAAAAGCGATAGATCTTTTTGATGAACTTAAATACCGAGCCAAAGCCGGCGAAGATCTTAAAAGTCGCCACGCCACGAAGGTCGTAGATGAATATCTTGATAGCCAAAAACATAGAGCCAGGTTTGAAAGTACTAAAAAACAGATAGGCGATCACTTCCGAAGTTTTCTTGGCTCGAAAACGATGGCGACGATAGACACTCGTCTGATGGCGGGTTATTTCGCCAGTCGCCGGACGCAAAGACATAATGGAAAGAAGATTTCCGAAAACACGCTCCACGCCGAAGCCGGCGAAATAACGAGATTTCTTCGATGGGCGAAGGAGATGAAATATCTCCGAGAGGTTCCGAATTTTGAAAAACCAAAGTTAAAGGAAAACCCTCGCCCAGTTTTCGATGAGGAAGCATATCGTAAACTAACTTCGAACGCTCGCCGTTGGATTGCTAACTCGCCACACCCTTCTGTGAGACGAGATCGAGTGCTTCTATGGAACTATGTTTTGATATTAGCCAACACAGGAATACGAGTTGGTGAAGCAAGAGAGCTTCAATGGAGAGACATCCGAATAATAAACCAAGCCGATCAGGAACAACCAATCTTCGCCTTTCGAGTGTCTGGAAAAACCGGGATGAGAGAGGTCGTTGGTCGGACAGGAGATATTAAAATCTACCTCGAGCGGATTAGAGAACTTCGAGAAGAGGAAATCGGAAAGACGCCATCAGTGGACAGCCTGATATTTTGTCACCCAGATGGAAGCGAGATTGGCTCGTTTAAGAAATCATTTTGTTCATTGGTAAAATATTGCGATGTCGAATATGACCGAGACGGTAATCGCCGCACCCTCTATTCGTTAAGACATACATACGCAACCTTCCGCCTGTACGAGGGAGTTAATCACTACACGCTGGCTCAAAATATGGGAACGAGCGTAGAGATGATTGAAAAATACTATGGACACACGAGCAATGTGCGACAGGCGGGCGAGCTAACCAAAACTGGTCGTGGTTCTGGTGGTGTCGATATTTTTGACTTTATCCAAGCTGAAAATGAGATTAAACAACCGTGATTACGCCGCTTTAGCTCAGTTGGTAGAGCATCGCATTCGTAGTTCTAAATTGCGTCCCCATAGGGAAACCCTCTGGGTGAAAACTCATCAAAGTCGGGGGAACCTGTAAAATGGCAATCCCGAGCCAAGCTCCGAAAGGAGAAGGTGTAGAGACTTGACGGTGAGCGCCTAACCTAACTTCGGTTAGTACGGTGAAGGGAAAGTCCAGCGCACAAAGCCCGAAAGGGTGGCGACGAAAGTCGTAGTGTGATGAATGCGAGGGTCGGGTGTTCAAGTCACCCAAGCGGCACCAGTTTCGAAGAGAGCTCCGCTACGGAGCTCTCTTTTTTTGACCAACGCCTCCGAGAGCGTCCTCCAGGGGGCAGAGAGAGCGATTAAAGGCTCTGCCTTCCCCAACCCCTACAAAACACCTATCGCTCCTCTCTGCTCCTTAAAACGAGCGACAGCGCGAAGCTACTTTACTCAGTAAAGTAGGGATCCATGGCGCGGGGTCTTTGAATTCTGTGCCGTGCTTTACCGGGTAAAGCGCCAAACCGGGCAGGTAGGTTATCGGTGTTTGGCTAAATTTTGCTTTAAGAATTTTGCCCATTCCACCTCAGTTTTACCGAGTAAAACACTAGATCTAACTAACTGAGATTATTTTATTTTTTGGCTGAGGAATCAAACCGATCTTCTATCAAATTGTCAGCGTCATCGCTGATCCATATCTACAGTAACAGCGTACATAGGATGATTGATAAGGAGACCCCAATGAAAACCATCGTTCTGATTCTTGGCTTGGTTGCCTTCTCGCTCACCACTGCCCCGGCGTTTGCTAGTGGGTGTGGTGGTGGCGATCACACGCATGAAACCCATAGTTTAAAGAAGAAAAAAGATGCCGGAGCTTAGAGTAGAGTGAGCCGTGAAGAAAGTTAGAACCCGTATCGATGATGATGGGACTGTAGTGATTGCCAATGACTATACGACGATTGGTTACGCGACCTCAGACGCAGATGCCGGTTTAATCACTTACATTTTCGTCAACCCGACCTTTCGTCGTCGTGGATATGGGTCAATGCTTGTTCGGGCAGCAATCGAAAAAGCGGGGAAGCCTTTAAAACCTGCTAATCCAATCTCCCCTCTTGGTGCTAAGTTTTTTGGGTTATAATTAGCATCATCTAAACAATGCAGGTATAAGACATCAAACCGATCTTCTATCAAATTGTCAGCGTCATCGCTGATCCATATCTACAGT
>JAYOXJ010000110.1:7718-10066 GCA_038152725.1 Rhodospirillaceae bacterium | reverse complement strand
GAAACTTCGGCGGGAAACTGAACATGCGCTTGAAAAACTGGATGCTGGCGGTCATTCTGGCAGCGATGGCGCTGTTCATGTATTTCGGCCTGTTCATCAAGATGTACTGACCGGCCGCTTCGGCCTAAGAACCGCACCGAGACTGTCCTCAAGAAATGCACACCGTCCAGGATCTCGTCCATCTGAACGCCCTGTTGAACTCGCTTTCGGTCGTGTTCCTGCTGATCGCCTACCGCTACATCCGCGCCGGCGATCGCGAACGCCACCGGTTCTGGATGCTGGCTGCCGTGGCGGTGTCGGCGTTGTTCCTGGTCAGCTACGTCATCTACAAGGCCAATTCGGGATTTGCCAAATTCGGCGGCGAAGGCATCATCCGGCCGATCTACTTCACCATCCTCATCATTCACGTTGTCGGTGCGGTTCTCATCGTGCCGATGGTGCCGTGGACACTCAGCCGCGCGCTTAAGGGTGAGTTCGACCGCCACAAGAAGATCGCACGCAAGACCTGGACACTCTGGGTCTTTGTCGGCGTATCCGGCGTCGTCGTCTACGTGATGGCGGTGCATATGTTCCCGCACGTGGCCGGGTAGCGTCCAGGTGAGCGCATTCCAGCCTGCCCAACCGCAACGCTGGAGCCTTTACGCCGGATTCGAGGCCGCCATCGCCGACCCCTCCGCTAAGAGCGAACTCAAGGGCTGGTGTGGGCTGGCGCTAACGTCGCTGGCAATTGCAGGGGTGTTCGCGTTCCTGCTGGTGCTTGCGCGCGTCCCCTACACCAACGCCCTGTTTCCGTGGCCGGTGGCGTTTTTCCAAAAGGGATTGATCATCCATGTGATCTTCTCTTTCGTGATCTGGTTTCTCAGCATCTTCGGCGCCATTCTCAGCATTGCCTCGCACCGGATCGCCGAAGGTGCGCGAAAGGGTGTGATGCTGGGCCGGTTGGCGCTGTGGGCGAGCTATCTGTCGCTGCCGCTGATGTTCGGCCCGGCGTTCCTCGATCGCGGCAAAGCCAGCCTCAACAATTACGTACCGGTCATCGTCGATCCGGTCTACTACGCCGGCCTCGCCATGCTGGCGATCGGTCTGACGCTCTCGGTGATCCGGTTCTTAAGCCTGTTCCCCCGCCGCACCGGCCCGATGGAGCCGATCACCGTCGCCGCCGTCAGCGGATCGGTGATCTACGTCCTGGCGTTGATCTGTTTCTTGGTCTCTTGGTCGAAGCTGGCCGGGAACGAAGTCAACGGCGACTTCAACGAGAGCCTGTTCTGGGGCGGCGGCCACGTGCTGCAGTTCCTCAACGTGTCGATGATGCTGGCTGGCTGGTACGTGCTCGGCGGAATGGCGCTCGAACAGCCGGTGACTCGCCCGCAGCTGGCCAGTCTCACCCAAGCACTATTGCTCGCCGCCGCCCTGCTTGGACCGCTGTTTTACGTGCTGTTCGACGCGTTCTCGTTCGAACAGACCCGGGCATTTACGTACCTGCAGTACCTGCTCGCGCCATCGAGCCTGCTGGCGGCTGGGTTCATGGTCAAGACCTTCGCGGCGCGCGCCGGAACGGCACCGCTGCCCCGCGACGACGCCGGGTTCAAGTGCATCTGGCTGTCATTCATCGTGTTCGGCATCGGCGGCGGGCTCGGCCTGTTCGTCGACGGCGCGGATACCCGCACTCCGGCGCACTATCACGGCATGATCGGTGGTGCGACGCTGGTGTTCATGGGGCTGATGTTCCGGTTCCTGCTGCCGTTGATGGGGCGCGCGGTGACGCTCGGCCGCGCCGTCACGACACTGATCCACCTCTACGCCTGGGGCCAGGTGCTGTTTAGCATCGGGCTTTTCGTCGCCGGCGGCCACGGCGCGCCGCGCAAGACGGCTGGAGGCGGCCACGGCATCGAGGCGATCAGCGCCCAGATCGGTCTCTACGTCTACGGTTTCGGTTCGCTGCTGACCGTGATCGGCGGCATCATGTTCATCTGGATCGCCGCTGAGGCGTTGCTGAGACGGCAATGAGGCGAACGGTTTCGATATCAGCACTGGATAAATCCCGGGTGCTTATCGTATAAGGAGCGCCGAAGAAGGTTTCTGGACACCGACATGAGCACCACCACCCACGACACCGGCGCAGCGTCCTCGTCGCCGCTGCCGCAGCCGCACCGCTTCCGGGTGCAGGACTACGCGGTCCTGCTGAAGCCGCGCGTGATGTCGCTCGTCGTGTTCACCGCCGCCTGCGGCATGCTGCTGGCGCCGGGCGCCATCCACATCGACACCGCGCTCGTCGCGATCATCTGCATCGCCGCCGGCGCCGGCGCGTCGGGCGCCATCAACATGTGGTACGACCAGGACATCGACCG
>JAYOXJ010000110.1:0-7618 GCA_038152725.1 Rhodospirillaceae bacterium | reverse complement strand
CATCATCTTCCTGTGGACGCCGCCGCACTCCTGGGCTTTGGCGCTCTACCGGCGCGGCGACTATGCCGCCGCCGACGTGCCGATGATGCCTGTCGTGGTCGGCGAGCGGCGCACCAAGTTCCAGATGCTGGCCTACACGGCACTGCTGATCCCGGCGACCCTGGTGCCGGTAGCGCTCGGCGTCTCCGGCGCCCTCTACGGTCTCGTCGCGCTCGGCCTCGGCGTCGAGTTCTGGCGCCGCCTTTGGCGCGTCTGGAAGTCGGACGATGTGATGATGGCGCGTCCGCTGTTCCTGTTCTCGATCCTGTATCTGTTCCTGATCTTCGCCGCCCTCCTGATCGACCGGCTGGTGTTCGTACCGCTGGTCTAAAGCGGATACCCGAACCATGAGCGATACCGCGCCGGCCGACCTCGCCCCTGGCGCCACGCGCGAACTCGCTCGGTTCTCCGCCGCGCTCACCTTCGAAAGCCTGCCCGCCCCGGTCGTCGCGCATCTGAAGCTTGCGATTCTGGATGGGCTCGGCTGCATCGTGCACGGCGCAACGCTGCCGTGGACAGCGCGTGTCGCCGCCCTGGTCGCGTCCGACGCCGGCAAGCCGGAAGCGACCGCGTTCGGTCTGACAACGAAAGTTCCGGCGACCGCTGCTGCACTGGTCAACGCCACTGCCGGCCACGCCTTCGAGCTCGATGACATCCATCGTGATTCGATCATTCATCCGAACTCGCTCACCCTCGCCGCCGCCTTGGCGCTGGCAGAGCGCGCCGGCGGCCTCAACGGCAAATCGTTTCTCACGGCCATCGCCGCAGGTTACGAAGTCGGCGCCCGCATCGGTGCCGCCGCCGGGCCGGGGCTTCTGCTCGGCGGCTTCCATCCGCAGGGCACCACCGGCGCCTTTGCTTCCGCCGCCACCGCGGCGCATGTGCTTGGCCTCGACGCCGAGCGGACGCTTCATGCGCTCGGTATCGCCGGCTCGCTCGGCGCCGGTCTGATGGCGGCACAGGAGGGCGCCATGGTGAAGCGATTGCACTCCGGCAACGCCGCGCAAGCGGGTGTGCGCGGAGTGCTACTGGCGGAGACCGGCTTCACCGGCATCGACAACGTCATCGAAGCCGGTTACGGCGGCTTCATCACGGCACACAGCACGACACCCGCACCCAACCGGCTGTTGGACGGTCTCGGCCCGAAGTGGGAAATTCTCGCCACCGGCTTCAAGCCGCATTCGACGGTGACCTCGATCCACGCCTGCCTCGATGCGCTCTCCGCAATTCGCCGCGAGCAAGCAATCGACGCCGGCGCCATAGAACGCATCGAAGCCTTCGTCTCGACGCCGACCCATGTCCATTGCGCCTGGCCCTATCGCGCGCAGAGCGTCACCGCCGCGCAGATGAACATCTATTACGGCCTGGCAGTGATGGCGCTCGACGGCGAGGCCTTCGTCGACCAGTTCACCGAGGCGCGTATCGCCGAACCGCGCACCCTTGAGATGACCCGGCGCATCGAGGCGCATGTCGATCCGGAGATCGACGCCCTCGGCCCGTCGCATCGCCACACCGCGCGGGTGCGGGTGACGACGACAGACGGCAAAACCTTCGAAAAGCGCGTCGAAATGCGGAAGGGCAGCCCGGAGAACCCGCTGACGGCGGTGGACGTGGAAACCAAATTCCGCGCACTGACCAAGGGTACGCTTTCAAGCAATGCTGCCGACAAGGCTACTGGTCAAATCGCCGCACTTGAAAGTATGCCCGACGTCCGCGGCCTGATCACATTGCTCGTCGGCGGCGCCTAGGCTGTCGCGCGCGCCAGATCCGTCCGCGCGTGGCGGACGATGGCGAACGACCCCTTCAAGAACAGTGCCGCCATGCCGGCGGCGACGATGAGGTCCGGCCACGGCGTCGCCGTCAGCTGGACGAGACCGGCCGCAACCAGCACGGCGACGTTGCCGATGGCGTCGTTCCGCGAACATAGCCAGACCGAGCGCACATTGGCGTCGCCGTCTCGAAAGCGGAAAAGCAGAGCTGCGCTGGTGACGTTGACGACCAGCGCCAGCGCGCCGATCAGCCCCATCGTTACTGGTTCCGGCTGGCCGCCGACGAGCGTGTGGTAAAGCGTCGCACCGAACACCCAGAGCCCCATGACGCCGAGGCTCACCCCCTTGAACATGGCCGCCCGCGCCCGCCAACGAAGTGCCGCACCGATGACCATGAGGCTGATCGCATAGGTAACGCTGTCGCCCAGAAAATCGGGGGCGTCGGCGCGGAGCGCCATCGATTTGGCAAGCACGCCGGCGCCGGTTTCGACCAGAAACATGGCGCCGTTGAGCACGATGACGACCCAAAGCACGCGCTTGTAGGCGGCGGATGCGCCGTCGAATTCATGCTCGGTTTCGCAACAATGCTCCATGAAGTCATCCGATTGAAATTCGTTCTGGTCGGGCCCATTTTAGGGACCCACAGTCGTTGTAGGTTCAAGACCTAAATTCCCGGGACACTCATTCGACATGACGGCCCATGCCTTTTCCATTGGCGATCTCGCACGCGAGACCGGCTGCAAGGTCCAGACAATCCGCTATTACGAGGATGTCGGCCTTATGCCGGCAGCAGTGCGCACCGCCGGCAACCAGCGCCGTTACCGCCACGAACACGTGGAGCGTCTGGCATTCATCCGGCACGGCCGCGAATTGGGTTTTCCGTTGGACGCGATTCGCGAGTTGCTCAACTTGAGCGACGCGCCTGATACCCCCTGCGACCAGGTCCACGATGTCGCCCAAAGTCACCTGACTGGCGTCGAGCGGCGCATCGCCGCGCTCACAGCTCTCCGCGACGAACTGAAGGCGATGATCCGCCCTTACGACAGCGGCAACACAGGCGCCTGCAGGGTGATCGAGGTTCTCGCCGACCACTCGCACGCACATTGCCTGCACGACGACCACGCGCGCGCCTGGCGCGACCATAACAACGAAACCAACCCCAAGGACCCCAAGCCATGAACGCCGCCTACCCGAAACTGGAAAGCCGCTTTCGCCGCATCGCTCTTCTGTCGGAGACCGCCGGCGTATTGCACTGGGACGCGGCGGCGATCATGCCCGAGGGCGGCGCCGTAGCACGCGGCGAGCAGTTAGCTGAACTCAAGGCCGTGGTGCACGGCTTGATGACTGAGCCCGACACCGGCGATCTGATCGCCGACGCCGAAGCGGCCGGCGAGTTGGACGACTGGCAGCGGGCTAATCTCCGTGAAATTCGTCACAAGTGGATCAAGGCGACGGCGGTGCCGGAAGACCTGGTAACGCGATTGAGCCTCGCCTGCACCACCTGTGAAACGGCCTGGCGCCAGGCCCGCCCCAAGGGCGACTTCAAGTCGATCAAGCCGCTGATGCAGCAGGTGCTCGACCTCACCCGCGAGGCCGGTCAGGCCAAGGCCGAGGCTACCGGACTTTCCATCTACGATGCGCTGTTGGACGACTACGAACCGGGCGGACGTTCCGCCGACATCGACGTGGTGTTCGGCGAGTTGGAGGCGTTTTTGCCGGAGTTCCTGGCCGAAGTCCTGGAAGCCCAGGCAAAGCGCCCGACGCCGCTGATGCCGGACGGCCCATTCCCGGCGGCGAAACAGAAGGCGCTCGGCCAACGTTTCATGAAGGCGCTCGGTTTCGACTTCAATCACGGCCGCCTCGATATCAGCCTGCACCCGTTCTGCGGCGGCATCCCCGAGGACGTGCGCATCACCACGCGGTATGACGAAAGCGACTTCACGTCCGGTCTGATGGGAGTCCTGCACGAGACCGGCCATGCACTCTACGAGCGCGGCCTGCCGGATCGCTGGCGCCGCCAGCCGGTTGGAGAGGCGCTCGGCATGAGCATCCACGAAAGCCAATCCCTGTTGGTCGAGATGCAGGTATGCCGATCGCGTGCCTTCATCGAATGGGCGACGCCCCTGATGCGGGACGCCTTTTGCGGCACCGGCCCGGCCTGGGAGGCGGAAAACCTCTATCAGCTGCATACCCAGGTGAAGCCGGATTTCATCCGCGTCGACGCCGACGAGGTCACATACCCGGCACACGTCATCCTGCGCTACCGGCTGGAGAAGAGCCTGCTCGAGGGCCACATGCAACTCGATGACCTGCCGGCCGCCTGGAACGAAAGCATGCAGGCGCTGCTCGGCATCACGCCGCCCTCCGACCGCGAAGGCTGCCTGCAGGACCTGCACTGGTACGACGGCGCCTGGGGTTATTTCCCGACGTACACGCTGGGCGCCATGACCGCGGCACAATTGTTCGCCGCCGCCCAGGAACAGGACCCGGCGATCCGCCCCGCCATCGCACGCGGTGATTTCGGCCCGCTGATGGCGTGGCTGGGTGCGAACGTGCATGGCCAGGCGCGCCTCATGCACGCGCCCGAGTTGCTTACCCGCGTCACCGGCCGGCCGCTCGACCCGGATGTGTTCAAGGCCCACCTGCGCCGGCGCTATCTCGCCTGATGCAGCCCCGTTTGCGCCTACCGGCGCATGCCCTATAGTTGAGCTCAGTTCAAACTACGGGGCAATCGAGGTCCTTATGCGCCAGCGCTTTCCGTTCCTCAACGCGCTCCGCGCCTTCGAGGCGGCACACCGCTGCGGCTCGCTTTCGGAGGCCGCCACGGAACTCCGCGTCACCGTCGGCGCAGTGAGCCGCCAGATCGCGCAGCTCGAGAAGGAATTGCAGACCAAACTGTTCATCCGTCATCCGCGCGGCGTCGAGCCAACCGCCGAAGGCCGCGCGCTGGCACGCACCGTCACCGATGCCTTCGACCGCATCGACGCAACCACCGACGAAATCCGTCAGGACAAGGTGGTCAACCGCCTCACCGTGTTCTCCCACACCACGCTCGCGGTCGAATGGCTGGTGCCGCGCATCGGTTCGTTCCAGCTCGCGCACCCGGGGATCGAACTCAACCTGTTCGCCTCGATCGAACCGACCTCGATCTACGACGGTAGTGCCGACGTCGGGATCTGGGCGGGCGCCGAACCGTTGCCCGGCACCCATATGGAGATGTTGTTCCAGCCGGAATACTTCCCAGTCTGCAGTCCGAGACTGCTGGCCGGTGCGGACACCTTGCGCCCGGGCGACCTCGATCGGTTCGAGCTGCTCTATTCGAGTTTCCAAGTACCGCATTGGCAGGCCTGGTTCGCCGCCGCCGGCATTACCGGCCCCGTACTGAATAAGCCCCGGTTCACCACCTCCGCCCAGGCCTACCGCGCCGCGCAGGATGGCCACGGCATGTTCCTGGCGCAGCGCATGTTCGTCTCCAACGACATCGCCGCGGGCACGCTGGTGGCTCCGTTCCGCCTCGCCGTCCGCCATCCCGCCGCCTACCGCGTGGTGTGCCTGGAGCCGCGCAAGGGCGAGCCCAACATCCAGGCATTCCGCCACTGGCTCGGCCACGAACTCCGCGAAGCCGACCGCGTCGCCCAGGCGGCGATGCCGTCGGGCATGGAAATCACCCCCGTTACTGCCGGCATGATTTGATAAAAACTCAAACCTGATTGATTTTTTTGGCATTGAACTGTGGCAGCTTGTTTGCTGCCATGAACCATCCCGCCGCGACGGAACACGAAGCGGCCGATGATGAGGTTTTGCCATGAACACGATCGATCCCATCACGCTTGAGATGTTCTGGCGGCGATTCAATTCGACCGTCGACGAGCTTGCTGCGACCCTCAAGCGCACGTCGTTCTCCACCGTGGTTCGCGACGTCAACGACTACGCTGCCGCCATCTTCGACTCCGAGCGCCGCCTGTTGGCGCAGTCGCCCGAGTCGACGCCGGGCCTCTGCGGCCCCTTGGGCTCGATGCTGCGCCATATGCTGATCGACAATCCGCCAGAGGAACTGGTCGAAGGCGACGTCCTGATCGGCAACAACCCCTGGCACGGCTCCGGCCACCACAACGACATCACGGTGGCGACGCCGGTATTCCTCAACGGCAAGATCATCGGTTACTGCGTCACCTGCTGCCACCACGTCGATATCGGCGGACGACGCGCCACCATCGAGAGCCTCGACAACTACGAGGAAGGGCTTCGCATTCCGCACGTGAAAATCTTCAAGGCCGGCGTACTCGACAAGCAGGTACTTGCCTTCATTCAGTCCAACGTGCGCTCGGCCGAGACCGTGCTCGGCGACCTCCGCGCCCAGTTCGCCGCCAATCACGTCGGCTCTCAGCGCATGAAGGCGATGTGCACGGAGCGCGGCTGGGACGACCTGCAACTGGTCGCCGACGAGATGATCGCCCGCTCAGAAGTTTTGGCCCGCGACGAGATCAGGAAGATTCCGAACGGCGTCTACAAGAGCGTCTCTCCGGTCGGCATCGACGACGGCGAGGAAGTCACCATCGTCTGCACCGTCACCATCGACGACGACGAAATCGAGATCGATTTCACCGGCACCAGCCCGCAGGTACGGACCGCGATCAACTGCACCTTCACCTATGCCTGCTCGTACACCACCTTCGCCATCAACGCGATCCTGGAACTGCCGATCAAGATGAACGAGGGCACGCTGAGGCCGTTGACCATCAAGGCGGAACCGGGCTCGATCCTGAACTGCAACTTCCCCGCACCCGTGTTCGCGCGCACCTCGATCGGCAACTACATGGCGGAAGTCGTATTCGCCGCCATCGCCGAGGCGATGCCCGACCGCATCACCGCGGGCGCCGGTTCGACGCCGATGTGGGGTCAGTACTTCTTCGGCAAGCGCCAGGACGGCGGCGGCTTCGCGCCCTTGAACGTGGTCAACGGCGGCCTCGGCGCGCGCCCCGACCGCGACGGCGTTTCCTGCCTGTCGTTCCCGGTGAACGTCGGCAACACGCCGATCGAGGTGTTGGAGAACGACGTGCCGATCATGATCCACCAGCGGGCCCTTTGGCCCGACTCGGCCGGTGCCGGCGAGTACCGTGGCGGCTTTGGCCAGCTCTTCGAGGTCGAGGTGCTGAAGGACGAACACGGCCCCGTCGGCGACATCCTGACGAGCTTCCGCGCCGGACGGCTAGCGCTGCCGGTGCCGGGATTCCTCGGCGGCGAAAGCGCGCCCAAGGGTGAGCTGATCTACAACGGCGTCGCCCAGTACTCAGGCATCCAGCGCAGCCTCAAGCCAGGCGACCATTTCCTCTGCCGCATTCCGGGCGGCGGCGGGCTCGGCGATCCGGCCAAGCGCGACCGCGAACGCATCCGCCGCGACATCGAGCACGGCCTGGTGTCGGAAACCTTCGCCACCGAGCACTACGGCTACGGCGCCCAGGCCGGGGAAGACTGAGCCATGGCGAAGAGTCTCGGCAGCGACATCGGCGGCACCTTCACCGACTTCGCACTGGCGAACGACGCCAGCGGCGAGGTTCGCATCCACAAATGCCTGACGACGCCGTCCGATCCGTCCGACGCGGTGGCGGAGGGCGTCAAGGCATTGGGGTCGGACGCGCTCGAGGGTCTCGCCTACCACATCCACGGCACCACACTCGTCATCAACGCGGTGATCGAGCGGAAGGGCGCGAAAACCGGCCTGATCACCAGCCAGGGTGCACGCGACGTTTTGGAAATTGGCCGCGAGAAGCGCTACGACGGCTACGATCTCAAGATCAGCTTCCCGGAAC
>JAYOXJ010000109.1:9581-10167 GCA_038152725.1 Rhodospirillaceae bacterium | reverse complement strand
CAGAGGCCGGCGTGCTTTCGAGTGCATCGTTCATCGTCTTCTTCGCCCAGAGCTTCGGTCCGCATCGCCGCAACTTGCCGGCGCTCCGCGTGATCAAGAAGAGCGGCACACCCTACGTGATCTCCGCGCTTTCCGCGATGCCGGCGCCGCAGGGTGAAGTCTCCCACGTCTCGCTCGCGCGGAAATTGGATTGGATTTGGAAGCGGCTGCGATCGGCGTCCCTCGTCGACAGCCTGATCATGCGCGCGCCGCTCTGGCTGCTCGGCATCAAACCCGCCGACTACGTCATGTGCGAGGGCCGCCGAAGCATCCGCTCGAACCCCCTGATCACGGAAGCGACGGCGCAAATCCACGTCCACGCCTTCGACTACGACATCTTCAGAAAGCGCCGCGCGCTGAGCACGTCTGGCGGCGGAACGGCCGTGTTCCTGGACCAGTTCATCCCCTATCACCACGACATCGCCGCCGACGGCAACGCCGATCGGATCGACGCCGACGCGTACCACGCCTGCCTGCGGAGACTGTTCGACCGCATCGAGGCCGAAACCGGGCTCACCGTCGTCATCGCCGCCCATCCGCGGTCCGA
>JAYOXJ010000109.1:2127-9571 GCA_038152725.1 Rhodospirillaceae bacterium | reverse complement strand
ATGCCGGGCACAAGGCGGTATTCGGCGACCGCCAGGTGATCAAAAACAAAACCGCCGAACTGATCATGGCTTGCGACCTGGTCATCGCCCATTGCAGCACGGCGTTGAGTTTCGCCGTACTCGCCGGCAAGCCGATCGCCTTCGCCACGTCCCGCCCGCTGCACGACGTCAGCCGCGAGTTCCGTGGCCAGATCGACGCCATGGCCCAGGCCCTGGGCAAGACGCCGATCTTCATGGACCGTCTGGCCGACGCGATGTTCGCCGACCTGCTCACGGTGGACACGCCGCGCTACGAGCAATACATAGCCGACTTCATCAAGATTCCGGGATCGCCGGACCTTCCCATGTGGGAAATCGTTGCCGGCGGTGTCGCTTCGGCGACGCAAGCCGGGCCCTTGCGAGAATTGATCTCCCAACATGGCTAAACCCGTCGTCCACATCGTCCATTGTGTCGATACGGAAGGCCCGCTCTACGAGTCCCTCGAAGCGACCTTCGGGCGCCTCAAGGACCTCTTCGGCCTCGACCTCGAGGCGAACGCCGAGACACTGGCTCGCCTGCAACGCCGGGAGATCGATCTCGGCGGACGCGAGGCGGCGGTCGCCACCGTGGTCGCGCCGCATCTGCTCGCCTACAACGACGATTGGGCCAAGGTCGACCGCATGCTCGACCGCATCATGTCCGACGCGTTCCGGCACGAGGTCCCCGACAGTTTCGGCAACGGCTGGATCTACAACTGGCACTGCCTCGACCACGTCGGCTACGAGACCAATCCGCGCCGCCGGGACCTCGGGTTCCACAAGGTGTTCCAGCGCTATCGCGATCGCATCCGGCAATCTGGCACCGACGCCATTCATTTTCACCATCATCCGGTCGGCTTCAGTCGCCAGGCCAACCATTCGGCGACTCACTTCTTCTCGCCGCGCGCCGAGATCCTGGAGATCATCGCGCGGCGGTTGATCGACCACGACTGGTTCCCTTGCGTCAACCGGCCGGGCTTCCACGCCGAACGCCCGGACAGCCATTGGTTTCTCGAACAGTTTATCCCGTTCGACTTCGCCAACCAAGCGATGAACGGCCTCGATCGTTCACAATCCGATGTCTCGGACGGCCGCTACGGCGATTGGCGCCGCGCACCGGTGTCGTGGGTGCCCTATCACCCCAGCCACGACGACTACCAAGTTCCCGGCGACTGCCGTCGGTGGATCGCGAGATGCCTCAACATCGGCACCCGGCACAGCCTGCTTGGCGAGGGCGACGTGGAACTGGCGTTTACGGAAGCCGAGGCAGGCCTTCCTGTCGTGCTCGCATTCACCAACCACGACCATCGCGACATGGAGCCGGACATCCGCCAGGTGCGCGACTTGATCACGCGTGTCGCCGCGCGTCATCCGGGCGTCGATTTCCGCTACGCGGAGGCGCGCGATGCCATGCGCCAAGCGCTCGGCATTCCGTCGGGCCAGCCGATCGCTCTGGATGCATCGATCGAAGGCCGGCGTCTGTCGGTGCGGGCCAGCGCCCCCACGTTCGGGCCGCAACCGTTTCTGGCGCTCAAGACAACGGACGGCGAATACCTACACGACAATCTCGACTTCCAGCAACCGTTCCGGCAATGGAGCTACATCTTCGACGAGGCCACCGTTCCGCTGGAGCGCGTTCACACCATTGGGCTGGGCGTTTGCGACGCGGCAGGCAACGTCGCCACGGCCTTCATCCACCCGAACCAACACTGAATCAGGCGGCAAATCGTATGAATCCGGTAGAAACATCCATGACCCCAGAGATCAAACAGGCGCTCCGAAAGTTCCTCGCGGAGAACTCGGACGATGGCGCCGCGAACATCACGGACGAGACGAACTTGTTCGAAAGCGGCATCCTCGATTCGTTCAAGATCCTGACGACGGTTCTGTTCATCGAGGAAACCTACGCCATCAGCCTCGATTTCGAAGAGCTGAACGAGTCCAACTTCCATTCCATCGACGCCATGGCCGATTTCATCCGGACGCGGCTTTGATCGACCATGAAACTGGTTCCGTTTTTCGACGCGGACTGGGACAGGTTCGTTGCCTTCGCGGCGGGCAACATCGGCAATTCTCCACCCGTCGACCGCCGGTTCTTCGAGCACTTTTTCAGGTCCGACGAATCGGGCATTTGGTCCGGACGGATTCTCGAATCCGATGACGGCGATTTCGAAGGCGTCGCGTTCCTGATCGAGGTTCCGGCCAAATTCGGCGATGCGCCGGCGCAGATCGCATGGCCGTCGGTGCTGTTTGCCAGCCCCAAGGCGCAGGCCGTCGGCGGCGGCGCCCAGTTGGCTTTCTGGTACTACCGCAACCTGCCGTTCGTTCCCAGCATCGGCGGCACGGTGAAAGGGAATATGATCAAGGACCGGCTGTCGCTGCGGACCGAGGGCATCGACCTGGAGCGCTTCATTCTGGTGCTGTCGCCGCGCGCCGCCGAACTGGCGCCGCCGGAATGCCGGCAAGCCGTCACGGATGGCGTCTATGCCGGCGGCGGGTCGGCGGCACCGGGGCTGCGGGCGACCTGGTCGGACGGCATCCCCGCCGATTACGAGCACGTCTGGCGGAACTTCCGCCGGAAGTTTATGTTTACGACGGAACGGTCGCCGGCCTACCTACGCTGGCGATACGTCGATGCGCCGTTGTTGTCCTACAAATTCCTGGCCGTCCATGATGATCGGGGCCTCGTTGGCCTGGCCGTCACCCGCGTCCAGAAAACGCCCGCGGGCCCGGTCTGCCGGATCGTGGATTTCGTCTGCGAACCGGACCGGGCGGTCGAGGCTTGGCGGGCGGTCGTCGGCGAACTGGCCGAGGAGGATTTCTTGTTCGCGGATTTTTTCGTAGTCGGAACCGCGTTTCACACGGCGCTGGCCGAAGCCAGCTTTCATCGCTGCGATGGCAAGGTGGGAATTGGCGGACTGCCGAACCTGCTGTCGCCGCCCGAGCACCGCGACTGGAACTACACCTTCCACGTCGGCGGCACCGTCGCCATGCGGGACCATTCCTGGCGCCGGCCCGATGCCGTCTACTTCACCAAGGGCGACAGCGATCGCGACTGGCCGACGATGCACGACATCGCCAGCATGAAAAATGGCTGAGCCAGATCGAGCCGGCGCTTGGCGGGTCTGTCCCGACGTCAGCTTCGAGATCGCCGACGGCGGGATGATCGCGTCGAACCACCGCGCGCGCCGTCACGTATGGGTGAGTCCGGGCCTGCTCGGCCTGCTGATCGGCAGCGGCGGCGGCCCGCTCGCCGCCGCCAACCTGACCGACTTCAGCTGCCGCGACGGCCTGCTCGCGGACCCGACCGGGCGCGCCAGACAAGATGCCGCCGAAAAGGTCGCCTTTCAATCCGGCGACGACGCCATCGACTATCTGAAAAAGCACTTGATCGTCGTCGATGATACCGAAGCCTACGGCGATTACTTCGCCGAAAAGACCAGCATCCTCGACCAACGCCATTTCGGCACCTTCCACCAGCAGCTAGGCGCCGAATTGCGCCTGCGGATGCGGGCGGACCCCCACGCCTGGTGGTACGCGCAGAAGTTCGACCCGCAGACCGACGAGCTCAAGGACACCGCCTACAAGTTCGTCCAGAAGAGCTTCCAGGACCGCTATTTCGAAACCCTCGATCTGCGTGGCAAGACGGTGATCGATTTCGGTTGCGGCAACGGCATGGCATCGGCCCGGTTCGTAAAGATGGGCGCCGCGGTTATCGGCATCGACCCCAACCCGGATCTGCTCGCCAAGGCGAAGGCCTTGATCGGCGAAGGCTTCACGGCGGTGCACATGGATCTGACCGCGCCCGATCCGTTGGCAGCCATTCCCGACAGCCCGGTCGACTTTGTCTGGATGGCCGATGTGTTCATGTTCTACTTCCATCCGATCGAGGGCGGCAAATCGCCTATCCCGCCGGGTGCCCTGCTCAGGCGCCTGACACGCAATCTAAATCCGGAGGGTCTCTGCGTGGTCATGCAGCCGCACGGCGTATTCTGGCTGCTGCCGTGGCTCGGCGACGCTGATCAGCCTTATACGGTGATTACCGAATACGCTTCGCGACTGTTCTCGGTGGCGCCCTCGCTTGCCGATCTCGCCGATGCCTACGCCGACGCTGGCCTGGCGATAAAGCGCATCTTCGAACCCCTCGCAGCGGGCGACGCGCCTGCCGACGCCAGGGCCTACAATTTTGCCCGCAACTTCCCATTATGGTGGACATTCGAATGCTGCAAGCTTCCTCATCACCGCCCATGACCGCCGCGTCGGACCAAGCCCGTCGGCGCGCCGTCGATCATATTCTCGTACATTGCGGTAGCCTGGTCGCGGGCGAGAGCCTGCTGATCGTTTGCGATGCCGACACGCGCGTGATCGCCGAGCTGTTCCTCGAACAGACCGCCAAGCTCGACGTCAGTGCATCGCTGGTCGAGATCCCCAAGGTCAGGGTTCACGGCACCGAGCCGCCGCGCGAGACGGCCGAGGCGATGGCCGAGGCGTCGCTGGTCATCGGCCTGACCACGTCCTCCATGGCCCACACCCATGCACGGCGTCGGGCGTCGGAAAACGGCGCGCGGTATCTCAGCTTGCCCGAATACTCGCTTTCGCTGCTCGACGATCCCTGCGTGACCGCAGACTTCCGCGGACGCGCCCCGCTGGTCCGGGCGATCACCGACATCCTTAGTGCCGGCACCACCGTCCGGGTAACGACGGCGCTCGGCACCGACATCCGCATCGACATCTCCGGGCGCATCGGCAACTGCTGTCCCGGCATGGTTGACAGTCCCGGCAC
Source organism: Rhodospirillaceae bacterium (assembly GCA_038152725.1). Lineage (GTDB taxonomy): Bacteria > Pseudomonadota > Alphaproteobacteria > Rhodospirillales > Casp-alpha2 > TMED8. Next base: position 4,770 of record JAYOXJ010000109.1, on the reverse strand, counting down.
GCTCGGCTCGCCGCCGGACATAGAATCCAACGTCTCGCCGGTCGAGACCGGGTCGGACGGCATCGTTGTCGTCGACGGCTCGATCCCCTGTCCCGAGATCGGGCTCTTGAAGACGCCGGTCACCCTGCACGTTGCCGGCGGACGCATTCGGCGCTTCGAGTGCGCCGACCCGGCGGTCGTCACGGCGCTGGAAGATTTGTTCGGCTCGGCCGGATCGGACGCCGCCTACGTGCTCGCCGAGTGCGGCATCGGCCTTAACGACAAGGCCAAGCTCAGCGGCATCATGCTGACCGATGAAGGTGCCGCCGGTTGCATGCACTTCGGCTTCGGCTCGAACGCCACCGTCGGCGGCAAGAACGACGTAGCATTCCATCTCGATTTCGTGTTCCGGGACGCGACCTTGCGTGTCGACGAAAGGACCATCATTGAAAATGGCGAAATACTGATATGAGTGACCTCGTCCGTTCCTTCCGAAACGATATCCGGCAACTCGCCGCCATCCACGCGGCGCGCCCGGCGTTCATCGACGCGCGCAACAACGTCACCCTCAGCTTCGGCGATTTGATCGGCCTCCTCGGGCGCTGCGAGAAATTGTTCCGGACGCAATCGGCGGACACCGGCGCCACAATCCTGTCGATGCTGCCGAATTCGGCCGAGAACCTACTATTGTTCTTCGGCGCCGCCTTCAGTGGCGCCGGCTACACGCCGTTGCCCGTCGATTCGTCGGTCCGCGAGGTCGACCAGTGGATCGCGCTGACCAAACCGACACACGTCATCATCTCGGCGGCAACGGCCGACGAGATGGTCGCGCATCTGAAGACGCTGAATATCCCGGTCACCACGGTGGAATTGGATTCCCGTTTCGAATGGCTGCCGCCGGAGGGCCCCGGCGAGGGCGCCGGGCACGAGGTCCGCGCCGGACGGCTCTATCTGTCGACCAGCGGCTCGACCGGGGAGCCGCGTGCGATCGTGTTCGACACCGACCGGCTGTGGTCGAGCGGCCGCGCCTTCTCGCTCCACCACGGTTTCCTCGACCACAACGCACGTTTCCTCAACATCATGCCGATGTCGTATCTGGGCGGGCTGTTCAACCTGGGCTTCATTCCGCTCTGCGTCGGCGGCAGCACCGTAATCACCGAGCAGTTCAGCGGCCGCACGTTCATGAACTTCTGGCAGATGGTCGAGCGTTTCGAGGTCAATGTGCTATGGCTCGTACCGACCATGGTGCGCGGCCTCTTGGTGATCTCCGAACGCACCCGGCGCCACGAGATCATGAAACAGGGCACCGGCGTCAAGGTCTGCCTGCTCGGGACCGCGCCCATCGACCTGGCGACCAAGCTCAAGTTCGAACAGGTTTTCGACATTCCGCTGCTGGAGAACTTCGCGCTGTCGGAGACCACCTTCTTCTCCACCGAGACGCTCAACACCCAATCGCGCCGGGTGGAGGGGTCGGTTGGCCAGATTCTGCCCTATGCCAAGCTCCAGTTCGTCGGCGTCGGGTCCGGGGACGATGGTGCCGCGGCCGGCGATGCGCCGGCGCAACTCTGTGTCCAATCGCCGTTCCTGTTCCTCGGTTATCTCGGCAAGGACGGCTCCATCACCTTGCCGCTAAATGAGGACGGCTACTTCGCCACCGGAGATCTCGGCCACATGGAGGAACCGGACCTGCTAGTCGTCAACGGCCGCACGCGGGACATTATCAAGAAGGGCGGCTACATGGTCTCGCTGCGCGAAATCGAGATCATCGCCGAAGAACACGATGCCGTTGAGGAAGCCGCCGCCGTGCCGGTCGCCCACGAGTTCTACGGCGAGAATTTCACCCTCTGCCTGAAACTCGCCGACGGCGCCGACGAATCCGCCGTCCCGGGCGTCGAGCGTTGGCTGCACGAGCGGCTCGTCCGTTACAAGTGGCCCGGCCACGTGCAGTCGGTCAGCGATTTTCCGCGAACGCCGAGCGGCAAGATCCGAAAGCACGTCCTGCGCACCCAATTGGCGAGCGAGTCTTCGCCCCAGCAGTCCTCGGAAGGGAGGCCATGAACCCATGAGCACCGCTCAACGCAACGCGCCCCCGCCCGAGTTCCAGATCTCCAACCGCGCCAACGAGATCCCCGAGGCGCTGTCGATCTACATCAACCAAATCGTCTACGACCTCAAGCGCCACGGCCGCGACATCATCTCGCTGTCGCTCGGCGAGGCCTTCTTCGACATCCCGATGTTCGACTTCAAGAAGCTCGACGCGGACAAGTGCGCGCATTATTCCGACACTCAGGGCATCCCCGAGTTGCGGCGCAAGATCAGCGACTTCTACAACAAGTACTACGGCGCGCCGGTCGATCCGGACAACGAAATGATGATCACCGCCGGCTCCAAGATCGCCATTTTCATGGCCATGCAGGGCACGCTCAACCAGGGCGACGAGGTGCTTATCCACGAGCCCGCCTGGTTGAGCTATCAGGAGCAGGCACGGCTGGTCGGTGCTGTGCCGAAATTCATTCCCTTCGCCTGTCCGCCGGAGGAGTTCGACCACCACTTCAGCGAACGCACGCGGATGCTCATCATCAACAATCCGAACAACCCGGCCGGCCGGGTCTATACCAGGGCGGAGCTGGTCCGCATCGTCGAAGTCTGCCGTGAGCACGGCAT
>JAYOXJ010000109.1:0-1982 GCA_038152725.1 Rhodospirillaceae bacterium | reverse complement strand
CCGAACAAGGAAGGCGTCATCATCGTCAACTCGCTGTCCAAGAACATGGGACTTTCGGGTTGGCGCATCGGCTACGTCATCACCTCGCCGGACTTGCTCAAGGTGCTGATCAAGCTTAACCAGCATCTGATCACCTGCGCACCGTCGATCCTGGTCTACTATCTCGAACAGTACTTCGACCAGATCATCGGCATCACCCTGCCGCAGGTGCGGGCCGTGGTGGAAAAGCGGGCGCGCATCGAAAAGATGATCGACGGGATCGGGCTGACCTGCCTGAAGGGCGGCGCCACTTTCTATTTCTTCGTCTCCATCGACGGCTATCCGGGAACCTCGCTCGACCTCGCCATGCAGTTGCTGCTCACCAAAGGAGTCGCCGTGGTCCCGGGTTCGGCATACGGCGCCAGCACGGAACGGTTCGTGCGCGTATCGATTGGCACCGAGTCGGAGGAGCGCATCTGGGAGGCCCTGAAGATCCTCCGCGACGTCATCGACTCGCGCGAACTCGACCTGACCGAGACCGAGAAGATCCGCGAAAACATGGGAATCCGGCATTTCCAGTAACCTCGCCCGCGACATGATGCCCGGCAAACTGCTCTCCGCCATCGCCCAAGAGTTTGCCGCGTTCATCCGCGCCGTTGCCGTGCACTGGCCGAGCGACTATGTCGGCATGGCGCTGCGTGCGCGCTACTACGGCCGCGCGCTACTCGGCAATCTCGGTGCCCGGCCGCGGATTGGCATCGGCACGGTGATCATCCCGCACCCGCGCCTGACCATCGGCGACGACTTCATCGTCGGTCGCAACGCGTACGTCAGCGCCGAACACAGTTTCGGCGTCGCCATCGGCAACGATGTCATCATGGCCCAGGGCGTATTCATTCGCGGCGCCAACCACGCCTATTTCGACTTGGACCGGCCGATCAACGCGCAAGGCCACTTCGCGCGCAAGGTCGCGGCCGCCGACGGCGCCGAATACAGCATCGTCATCGAGGATGACGTATGGGTCGGCGTCAACGCCATGATCCTGTCGGGCGCCCGGATCGGCCGCGGCTCGGTGGTCGGTGCCGGCGCCGTGGTCACCGCGCTCGACGCGCCGCCCTACTCGATCATCGCCGGCAATCCCGCACGCGTCATCGGCGACCGCCGCGACCGCCGCCCCGACGACGGCATCGCCTTGTTCCCGCCCGATTCCGGCGCCTGATATCCGAACTGGATGATCCGGCGCCCGTGCGCTAAACACGCCCGGTCCCGATTCGATCACCCTCGACCCCGCATGGTAGGTTGACCCCATGACCAAATGCCTCGTCACCGGCGGCGCCGGCTTCATCGGCAGCCATCTCGCCGAACGGCTGGTTGCCGACGGCCACGACGTCGTTGTCGTCGACAACTTCGCCACCGGCAAGCCGAACGATCTCAAGCATCTCACCGGCAAGCCGAACTTCGCGTTGCACCAGGCCGACGTCGCCGACCACGACGCCATCCGGCCGCTGTTCAAGGGCGTCGAGCACGTCTATCACCTTGCCGCCATGGCCGACATCGTGCCGTCTATCGAGAACCCGATGGTCTACCATCGCGCCAACGTCGACGGCACCATCTCGGTGCTGGAGGCGGCGCGCGCCGCCGGCGTGAAACGTTTCGTCTACGTCGCGTCGTCGTCGTGTTACGGCATCCCCGACCAATACCCAACGCCGGAGAACGCCGAGGCGCGGCCGATGTACCCATACGCGCTGACCAAGTACCTGGGCGAGCAGTACGCCATGCACTGGTCGAAGACATATGGCCTGCCGGTGGTGTCGCTGCGCTTCTTCAACGTTTTCGGGCCCCGGCACCGGACCAGCGGCACCTACGGCGCCGTGTTCGGCGTCTTCCTGGCGCAGAAGCTGGCGGGCAAGCCCTTCACCGTGGTCGGTGACGGCACCCAAACGCGCGACTTCACCTTCGTCAGCGACATCGTCGACGCCATCGTGCTGAGCGCCGCCTCCGAC
>JAYOXJ010000108.1:2516-10377 GCA_038152725.1 Rhodospirillaceae bacterium | reverse complement strand
AGGCGCAGCCGGATTGGGACCGTCTGGGTGGTGTCGCCCGCGGTGCGGTACTAAAGCGTGCCGCCGATGCCATGGAAGCGGCGACCCCGGAACTGATGGCGCTCTGCGCGCTGGAGGCGGGAAAGACCCTGGCCGACGGCATCGCCGAGGTGCGAGAGGCGGTCGACTTCCTGCGTTATTACGCGGCCCGTGCGGAAACGGATTTCAACGCGCCGCAGGCGTTGCCCGGCCCAACCGGCGAAGCCAACACCATCAGTCTCCATGGTCGCGGCACCTTCGCCTGCATCAGCCCGTGGAACTTTCCGCTCGCCATCTTTACCGGCCAGGTCGCCGCGGCCCTTGCCGCCGGAAATGCGGTCGCCGCCAAGCCGGCGGAACAGACGCCATTGATCGTCCAGCGCGCCGTCGACATGCTGCACGCGGCAGGCGTTCCGGATCAGGTTCTCCACCTGCTGCCCGGTGACGGTGCCGAAGTCGGAGGAAAACTGGTCGCCGATGTGCGAGTGGATGGCGTTGCCTTTACCGGTTCGACCGAGACGGCGCGCGCAATTAATCGCGCGCTGGCCGGCCGCGACGGCCCGATCGTGCCGCTGATCGCGGAGACAGGCGGGCAAAACGCGATGATCGTGGATTCCACGGCGTTGCCCGAGCAGGTCGTCGGCGATGCGGTGCTGTCGGCATTCCGGAGTGCCGGTCAGCGTTGTTCGGCGCTGCGGGTGTTGTTCGTGCAGGACGACATCGCCGACAAGGTGATCCGCATGCTGGCCGGCGCGACGAAGGAACTGAAACTCGGCGATCCGGCAATGTTCGATACGGACGTCGGACCGGTGATCGATGCCGACGCCAAGGCGATACTCCAAGCCCATGCCCTGCGGATGGAGAGTGCAGGTAAACCGATCTGCCTGGCCAAGTTGCCGCACGGCCTCGACAAGGGTCATTTCTTCGCGCCCCGCGCTTACGAGATTGCTGATCTTGCGATCCTGGAGCGCGAGGTGTTCGGGCCTATCCTGCACGTCATCCGCTTCGATGCCGACGCGATGGACGACGTCATCAATGCCATCAATTCGACGGGCTACGGTCTCACGCTGGGCGTACACAGTCGCATCGATACCGTGCACGAACACGTCAGCACCCGTGTCCACGCCGGCAACGCCTACATCAATCGCAACATGATCGGTGCCGTCGTCGGCGTGCAGCCGTTCGGTGGGGAGGGGCTTTCTGGCACCGGACCCAAGGCCGGAGGGCCGCGCTATCTCTATCGTTTTGCGGTCGAACGTACGTTGAGCGTCAATACCACGGCGGCCGGCGGCAATGCCGCGTTAATGTCGTTGGAAGATTGACCGGCGTTCGCAACCGCAGCGGTTCCGCCGCTTTTGCGGGGACAAAACAATGCAGTTGTCTTTTTCTTGGCGATTCTTTATTAAGATTCAGTATGATAGCTAAAGGTTTTCTGATTCGGGTGGGTGTGCTGGCGACGTTAGTCCTGGTTTTCGGCTGTGCCGGTGAACCGTACGTGCTCAATGCTGAGGAATTCAATCGTGAATCGAAGTATTTTGTACACGGGTACCAGGATCGGACGACGGTTCAAGTCTGCTACCACAAACGCAAGGCCACACCGGCGGCAATCCAGGAGTTGGCTGTCAACGAATGCCGTCGATACGGCAGGGCGGCGGCGTTCTCGAAGACCGACTACAATGTTTGCCCGCTGACGACACCCGTCGCGGCGGTTTATGAGTGCATCGGCCCGAAAAAGACAATGGTCGGACCGGCGGAAAGAATTGGCTCGTAACAGGAAGCTCCAGAAGGAGATGACGTGATGAAAGCTCGGAAAATGATCATCGGTACGGTATGCGCGCTCGCCGTCAGTGGTTGTGCGCAAACCACGGACCGGATCCGTTCGATGAATTGGATGGAAGTCGCAGGCACGCTCGGCGGCGCCGCCATTGGTGGATATGCCGGCGCGCAATTCGGTGGCGGCCTGGCGCAGACCATGTTCACGGCCACCAGTGTCATGGTTGGCGGCGGTATCGGTTACATCGGCGCGCGCATGATGTCGCAGCGCGACCAGGCGCTTCACAACGAGACCACCCACAAAGCGCTCGCGTCCAACACCCCCGGAACGCCCTATCACTGGAACAATCCGGAAAGCGGTCATAGCGGCATGGTTCGGACGTTGGCGTCCTACCGTCGTTCCGACGGCACCACATGCCAACAGTATCGGGCATCGGTGGTGTTCGAAGACGGTGTCGCCTCCGGCAACGGTTCGGCCTGCATCCAGGCGAACGGCCAATGGCTGGCGATGAACGACAGCTTTAATTGAGTCTGCTGACGCAGGTCCAAGCCACTGTGATGGAACGATTTTTCGAGACATGCTGACTTCCGTGCTGACGGTGGTTGCCGGACTCTATGCCGGCGTAATCGGCATCATGTACTTTTCGCAGCGCTACCTGATGTACCATCCCAGCGGAGATTTGGCGGCGCCTGCGTCCTACGGCGTGCAGGAAATGGTGCCATTGAGCCTTAACACGGCGGATGGCCTTTCTCTCCAATCCTGGTATTCGCCGCCCGCGGACGAGCGCCCCGTGGTGGTCTATTTTCATGGTAATGCAGGCCATATCGGCGACCGTGGGTTCAAGGCTCGCCCGTTCCTCGATGCCGGGTTCGGCGTCATGCTGGTCGGATATCGCGGATTTGGCGACAATCCCGGGGATCCCTCCGAAGCCGGTCTTTATAATGATGCCGAGGCCGCGCTCGCCTATCTGCAAGGCATCGGCGTGGGCCCGGAGAGATGGATTTTCTACGGCGAATCCCTAGGTACTGGGCTTGCCGTCGAAATGGCCAAATGTGCGGCAGACAAATCATCGCCGGTAGCCGCCGTGGTGCTTGAGGCACCATTTCCATCCATGGGCGACGCGGCGCAGTCCCGATATCCCTTCCTGCCGGCGAGATGGCTGGTAAAGGACAGATATCATTCGATTTCCAAGATCGCAGATATTGCCGCGCCGCTTTTGGTGTTCCATGGAAACCTGGACTCGGTTGTGCCGATATCGCTTGGCCGCCGGCTGTTCGAAGCGGCTCAGGAACCGAAAATCTTCCGAACGGTCGACGGCGCTCATCACAGTAATTTGTTCGACTTTGGCGTGTTCGATCTGGTGCTGCGTTTTCTCGAAAATCACCTTACCCAAGGTTCTGAAGCCGAACTCTCCAAAACGTTGCGAAATCAGCTTTAATTTACTATAATATGGAGCGGTGCGCTGTAGTTTCGGGCGAAATGTAGGCGCACCGGTTGTGGAAGTTTTAGGACACTGGACCAGAAATGGCGCAGGTGCCAAAGATATACGCACCGACTCCGGCACAGGTGACGGCGAGTGCGCGCGCCATCGCGGGGACGCGTGTCGCATCGCTTGACGGCCAGATCGGCGATTCCAGTTCCAGCGTTGCGACATCCAATCTCGATACTGCGCCGTTCACTCTGCAGGGTGAAACCCACCGCGGTCAGGAGCGCCAGAATCGCAACGAGCGGCCGCCGCTTCGTGGTGGCGGTCTGTTGCTGGTGCCGAGCCGTGCGTTCGGTTCCTTGGTCGAGTACTACGGCAACAGCATTTCCAACGATGCGGGTCCCGAGCTTCGGTCTCGCCGCAATGCCGGCCTTATTTCGCGGGCGATATCGACCTACGAGACCAACGCCAAAATCATTCATGGCGAACAGGAAATCACCGGGACGGAAATCAGCATCCGACTGTGATGCAATTCCCCATTTGAGGGTTGTTTGTTGGGGCGGAAGCCCCTTTTTTATGCCCGACACCAACGTGTGACCATCATCACCTACGATTTCGACGTGCCGGGTTAAGATAGCGCCATGGTTGCTACATCGATCTTTTCCATCGCCGTTTCCGGTCTCAACGCCAACGCCACGCGGGCAGAGGTGGCGGCGAACAACGTCGTGAACCAGAATACCCCTGGGTTCCGCCCCACGCGTGTCGAAACCACGTCATTGGTGGCGGACCGCGGCCTGGATGGCGGTGCCGGTGTGCAAGTCCAGTTGCTGGACGGCGGTGACGAAGGCGTTAACCTCGTTACCGAATTCACCCAGCTCATTGCCTCCAAGGTTGCGTATAAGGCGAGCGCGGCGTTGATCCGCACCGGCACTGAATTGGACGATGCCTTGCTGCGATCCGTGCGATAGCCAAGTTTATCGCAATCGGTTAACACCTTTTTTCCATTTTCCGGGCATTTTGCTATGATCTGGTGCGTCGCGAAGGTCCGACGCAGGATCGGCGCGATAAAAATCGACGGGGAACGGTTCATGCCCGCAGACGCAAGCAATGCATTCGACGTAGCGTTCTTCTTCGCCGATACGGCCCTGGCGGAGAACGAATACCTGCAACCGCAGAAGCTCCAGGGCCTAATGTTCCTGGCCCAAGCCTACTATTCCGTCGCTTACAAGGGGCGCAAGCTCATGCCGGCGGTGTTCGTCGCCGACGAGCGCGGCCCAATCGAACCCAACGTCTATGTCGCATTTTCCAAGGGCAGACCCGACATCGACGCCGATCTTTTCCTACCGCACGAAGTTGAAAGTTTCCTCGATTCGGTCTGGCGCCGTTTCGGCCAACTTTCGACTGAGAAGATCATGACGATGAGCAAGGGTACGACCGCCTACAAGCGCGCGCGCAAGAAAGGCAACCGGGCCGAAATCGATATTCTCGACATGAAGCTCTCGTTCACGCGCGGCGAACAGGAAGCGCCGACCATCGATCAGGTGGTCAAGCCGAAGATCTACCGTACCCAGACGGGACGGCCGGTGACCGTCAAATCTTGGATGCCCGGCGGCCGACCGGCCAATTGATCGGTTCCCAATCTTTCTCCAACTAAGCTCGGGCGGACAGTCAGGCGTCCCGCAAGCGTCAACTGCCCTGGCGCTCAAGCCCGTGCTGCGACAGCAGTTCCGAAAGAAATGCCTCGATCAGCGACGTTTTCTCGTGGCCGCGGCGCCACAGGATTCCGATATCGCGGGTAACCGGCGGATGGCCGAAGGGAATGCTCTTGAGCGGCATCGAAAACGGATTGTTGATGAAGCGCTGCGGTACCACGGAAACGCCATGGCCGAAGAACACCATGGTCGTCACTGCCTCTAGGGTGCCGAATTCCATCTTCACATCGACCTTGATCTTGCGCCGCTTGAGGTGCTTCTCGACCAGTTCAGAATACCATGCACGCCGGTCGAATCGGATATACGGGTAAGTGGTGAGCACTTCTTCATCGTAGTTGCCGATGCAGTTGATCGGCGCGATTACCACCAGCATTTCACTCGCTACTGGCTGCCAAGCAAAGTCCGTCTGCACTGTGCGTGGTTCGCTCATCAATGCCACATCGAGCTCGCCGCTTTTCAGCCGCGCCAAGAGGTCGATGGAAAAGCCGCCTTCGACCTCGAAATCCAGATTGGGGTGATGTGATCGCAGGCTGGCCAAGGCGCGCGGCAGATTGCCTGTCAGTGTAGAGCCAACGGCACCGATTCTGATCTTTCCGCGAAGCGTATCGCCTGCCGCTTGGATCATCAGACGCTCGCAACGCGAGACGATTTCGCGGGCGTCAGGCAGCAAGGCGCGGCCCTGCGGTGTGAGTTGGGTTGGCCGGACGGTACGATCGAAGAGTTCCGTCGCCAACGCCTCTTCTAAGGCCTTCATCTGCAGGCTGACCGCCGGTGGCGTCATATCAAGACGCTCGGCCGCCAAGCCGAAATTGCCGGCATCGGCGGCGGCGACGAAGGTTTTCAACTGACGAAAGCGCATGTCCGCGGCCTTATCCGCTGTCGGATTGGGGATGTTAAAATTAAAATTTGTTATCTAGGAAGTAAAATTATTTTGATGTTTTTATCATTTCGGCCTGCCTATGATCGCTCGTTCGAATGCATCCAGTGACGAAGGGGTAATCCTAGAATGTTCGAGAATGGGCCGTTGCAGGGATGCCGTGTCCTGGAACTGGGTTCGACGGTCGCAGGCCCGTTCTGCGGACGACTGCTGGCCGATTTCGGTGCCGAGGTGATAAAGATCGAATCACCGGAGGGCGATCCTGCACGTACTTTCGGTGAACAGTTGGAAGGCAAGTCGTTGTCGTGGGCCAGCCTGTCGCGTAATAAGCGCATCGCATCCGTCAATCTGCGTACGGAGCGAGGCCGCGATCTGATGCGGGACCTTGTGCCGAAATGCGACGTGCTGATCGAGAACTTCCGGCCCGGCACCATGGAGAATTGGGGGCTCGGTTACGACGAACTCGCTCAAATCAATCCTGGCATCGTCATGGTGCGGATCAGCGGCTTCGGCCAGACCGGCCCGAACCGCGACCGGCCCGGTTTCGGCATTATCGGCGAAGGGTTGAGCGGGCTTCGTGGCATCATCGGCGATCCGGACCGGCCGCCGTCGCGTGCCGCCGTACCTCTGACCGACTACATGACCGGCATCTATGCCGCGCTCGGCACCATGATCGCGCTCTATCATCGTAAGGACACCGGCAAGGGCCAGTGTATCGATGCGACGCTGTATGAATCGGCATTTACCGTCATGGAAGGTCTGGTGCCCACCTACGAGAAACTCGGTATCGTCGCGCAGCGCGCCGGCGGAAAGCTGCCAGGCCACGCGCCGAACGATCTCTTTCCGACCCGCGACGGCGGATACATCCATATCGCTGCCGGCAACACGTCGACATTTCGTCGTCTCTCGGACACCATGGGACGGCCGGATCTAAAGGATGATCCGAAATTTGCCGATGCGATTGCGCGGAACGAGAACGAAGCAGAGTTGTCCGGGATCATCACGGCCTGGACGAAAACGCTGGATCAGAAGGATTTGGATATTCGTCTCGGTAAAGGCGGCGTCCCGGCCGGGCCGATTTACACCGTCGCCGACATCTTCAACGATCCGCACTTCCGCGCTCGCGACATGCTGCTCAAAGTGCCGAGCGACGAACTGGGCGAGGTCACGGTGCCGGGCGTCGTTCCCAAGCTGCTGGGGACGCCCGGCCACGTGCGTTGGGCGGGACGCCCACTCGGTGCTGACACGAAGGCGGTACTGTCGGAGCTTCTCGGGCTCGCTGCCAACGAGTTGGACAGGCTTGCCAGCGATGGGACGATCGAATGTGGAGGAGGGAAGAATGGATGATGCTACGGGAATTGACGTGTCCGACGCGCCGATCGAATACATCCGGCTGACCCGAGACCGATACAGGCGCAACGGCTACGAAGATTACCACTGGGTCAGAAGCGACGCGCCGCCTGTTTTGACGCCGCCGACCAAGCCCCTGGGTGAAAGCCGGCTGGCGGTGATCGTTTCCGGCGGCGCCTACGTCGCCGGGCAGGTTGCGTTCCACTACAAGGACGATACCGGGCTTCGCATGATCCCGAAGACCGTCGATCCCGAGGACCTCCGTTTCTCTCATGTCGCCGAGAAATTTCTCGTCAATGCCCGCAAGGCGCCGGAGTGCCTGGTGCCGGTAGGCGCCCTGGGCCAGCTTGAGCAGGAGCGCGTTATCGGCGAAGTCATTGACCCGCTGATTTCTCTGATGGGCGGCATCTATTCGAGCCGCAAGGTGACGGAGATCGTTCTGCCGGCGGTGCTGGAACAACTGCGCGGAAACAGCGCCGACGCTGTGCTGCTGATCCCCATGTGTCCGGTTTGCCACCAGACCATGTCCATGCTGGCACGCGCTATCGAGGAGGCGGGCATTCCCACCGCCTGCATCGTGTCAGCGCCAAGGATATCGTCGAGGCCGTCAATCCGCCGCGGGCGATGTTCGTCGATTATCCGCTCGGGCATACAGCCGGCAAGCCGAACGATCTGGTCGACCAGTACGTAATCTTCCGTCGCGC
>JAYOXJ010000108.1:0-2506 GCA_038152725.1 Rhodospirillaceae bacterium | reverse complement strand
TCAAGCGGCCAGGAACCCTGGTAGACATTGGCCGGCGTTGGGATCTGGATCCGAATTGGAAGGCGAAGACACTGGCCGACGACGGTGTCGACCGACGCGGCGCGCGCGACACCACGCCGAGGTATCAGTATCCCGAAGACAAGGTATTAGCGGAGGCGGCGGCCGGCTGATCCGGGCTGTCCGTAGCGACGCTAGCTGGAAAGTAGATAGAGCACCAGGAACAGTCCGAGCAGGCCAACGGCCCATGACACCATGGTGCCGGCGGCATGGCCCCGCGCAAAGGTGCCGTCGAGACCGTGATGGCGGTGCGCGAACCGCAGGAAGTCATCGAGCAATGCGAGCAGGGTACGCCTAGCCGACTGGTCGATCTCATCGATAGCGTTGCGCAGCCCGCGCAGGACGCAAGGCAGAAGCCTCCGGTAAAGCCAATCGAAATCGAGGTTCACCGATGGCGTTTCCGCCGGATAGCGCCCGGACTTGACCAGCCACACGAATGCCAGCGCTGCGAATACCAGCAACTGCAGCGATGTGATGACATGCCCTGTCGTATAGGGATGGTAATCGACGGTGAACGGCAGGATCGCGTAGAGCGGTTCCGGGTAAACGCCGATGCCGATGCAGAGCGCCGCGGTGATGCCCATGGCAAGCAGCATGTTGATCGGCGCTTCTTTGACGCGCCGGCCACTGTCATGAGCGAAGAAGGCGAAATAGGGAATCTTGATGCCGGAGTGTTCCATGACGCCCGCCGAAGCCATCAACAATATGGTCCAGACCACCCAACGATGCTCTTCGGCGGCGGCGGTCAGGATCATCGATTTGGTGACGAAACCAGAGAACAGCGGGAACGCGGAGATCGACATGGCACCGACGATGCAGAAGCCGGCCGTCCACGGCATCGACTTGAACAGTCCGCCGAGCTCGGAAGCCTTAACGGTGCCGGTTCGGAACAACACGGCGCCCATCGACATGAACAGTAACGCCTTGTAGAGGATGTGTGCGAAGGCATGCGACGCTGTGCCGTTGAGCGCCAGTTCGCTGCCGATGCCGATGCCGCAGACCATGAAGCCGAGCTGGTTGTTGAGACTGTAGGCCAGCACGCGGCGCAGGTTGTTTTCGATGACCGCGAAGAACACCGGAAATGCGGTCATCGCCGCGCCGATATAGATCAGGATCTCGGTGCCGGCGTACCCGCGTGCCAAGCCATAGACCGCCAGTTTGGTGGTGAACGCGCTCAGGATGACGGTACCGGTAACGGTCGCTTCCGGATAGGAATCCTGCAGCCAGTTGTGCAGCAGCGGAAACGCGCATTTGATGCCGAATGCGATGAAGATCAGCTTGCCGCCCAGGCTTTCCAGGCCGATGTGGTTGAAGGCGATCGAGCCGGTATCGGCGACCAGGATGAGCGCGCCTGCGAGCAGCAGCACACCGGAGCCGATCTGGATGATCAGATAGCGCATACCCGATCGGAGCGAACGCTCGGTGCCGGTTGCCCAGATCAGGAATACCGAGGAGATCGCGGTCAATTCCCAGAACACGAACAATGTGATCAGGTCGCCGGCGAAAACGGCGGCAACGGCACTGCCCATATAGATCTGGGCCATGCATCCTTGCAGGCCGTCATCCTCATGAATTGCGTAAAGCGCGCCGAGGAAGGCCGCGATGTGGAAGATGTAGCCCCAGACCAGGCTGAGTTTGTCGACCCTGAGCGTTTCCAGCGAATAGCCGAACGCCGACATGGTGACGACCGTGCCGGGTTCGAGCGCGATCGTATAGGCCAAGCCCGCCGCCGGCAGCGCCAACAGCAGGACCTTGCGCGGCAGCCCCGACAATAGCGGTACCAAGAGCCCGCCCAGGACCATGATGAGGCCGGGGTTGAACTCAGTCATCGTAGTAATCCTCCGGCCGCATCAGCAGTTTTCGTAACTGCTTGCCGGCGAGAACGATGCCAACGAAGGCGGCGAACCCGAACAGGGCGTAGAACCCGAAAACGCGCTCGGCCTCGAAGTGTATGTGCTTGTGGTAGAGAAAATCGGCGACGAAAAGCAACGCGCCAAAGCCGGCGAGGACGCGGAGCAGCAGACGCACGTTACCCGGTTGATCCAGCCAATACTTCTTGCCGTCGTTTGGACCGGTCATGGCAGGCCTCCCTTGGCAAGCGGCAACAGGAAATCGAAGATCGCGTCGGCGTAGAAGAACAACGCGACACAGCCGGTCGCCGTGAACGCCAAGGCGCCGACGCATGCGGCCGGCGCCTCGGTGAATCCACTTAATTTCCAGTTGTGCGGCCCGCCGGCGGAGCCCGGCGCGGCCCCGGCGCTGTGATCGTCGTGATGTTCGTCATGATGGGCGTGGTGCGCATCCGGTTCGGGTGCGCTGAAAAATCCACGCACGACGATCGGCACCAGATAGGCGACGTTCAGTAGGGACGAGATCATCAGCACGGCGACGAAGACCACTTGGTGGGTTTCGGCCGCACCGAGCGCCAGGTACCACTTGCTCCACATGC
>JAYOXJ010000107.1:0-10390 GCA_038152725.1 Rhodospirillaceae bacterium | reverse complement strand
CCTTTTGATTCTTCTGCAATCACTGGGCGGCGCGGCCGAGGCGGCGACGCCGAAATGCGGCGGCGTCGGCGAAAAGCTCTGTACCACCGAAGCAGCGAAATTCGAGAAGACCGCCTGCCCCAAGGGCTCGTTCTTCGACCCGCGCAAAGGCGGTGAATGCTGGTCCTGCCCGTCGGGCACGCACCGCACCATCTTTCCGGTGAACGAAGGCAAGGCCTGCGAGCGCCGCGCATCCAGCTCGTTCTCGAAAGCCAAGTATCTCGGCAAGACCAAGATGTCGAAGCCTTCCGGCGCCTTTTTCGATCCGCGCAAGGGCGGCGAGTGGTGGAAGTGCCCGAAAAACCGGCCGCGCCGCACCGCCTATGCGGTGACCGACAAGCGCGCCTGCGCCACCAAACACATCATCGGCGAGAAGCTTTCGAAGGCCGAGTTCCTGGGCAAGGTCAACAAGCAGACGCCCAAGGGCGCTTTCGTCGATCCGCGCAATGGCGGCGAGTTTTGGACCTGCTCGGGCGACAAGCGAACGGTGTTTTCGGTCACCTCCAACAAAGCCTGCGAGGAGATCACCAAGGCGGCGATGATGAAGGCCGAATACAAGGGTAAGTTCGGCTGCGACAAGGGTTCGTTCTTCGACCCGCGCAAGGGCGGCGAATGCTGGTCCTGCCCGTCGGACTACTTCCGCAACGCCAACCCGGTCACCCATAAGGCGTCTTGCACCATCAACGTCGGCCTCGCCTGCGACAAGGGCAACATCGATATCCGCGGCAAATGCCAGAAGAAGGGCGTCTGCGGCAAGGAGAACCAGCGCCCCTGCCTGATCGTCGAGCGCGTGCCGTCGTGCAACAAGGGCCTGGCCGAGGACTTCATCGCCAACAAGTGCATCCCGACCAACGTCGCCATCTGCCTGACGGCCGTGCGCATCGTCAAGGCCGGCAAGGAAATCGGCAAGGTCGCCGAGCAGGCTAAGAAGGTCATCCCGAACCTCGACGGCGTCACCAACCTCGCGGCCTCCGCCGTCAAGGAGGCGCAGAAGAAGTTCAACAACAAGAAGAACAAGGACGACTTCGTCAAGAAGATGGTCTCGCAGGTGAAGCCGTTCGAGAATACGCTGAACGAGATCGAGGCGATCGGCAAGAAGGCCGCGTCGCAGGTCAAGACCCTGATCACCGCGTTTTCCAGCGAGAAGTTCTGCACCATGAGCGACTCGGAGCGCAAGGCGCAGATCACCAAGCTCAACATGAAGGCGGAACAGACCTTCAAGAAGGCCGGGCTGGACAAGAACTTCCTGGACGGCCTGTTCATCAAGAGCGCCAACGCGGCCGCCTCGGGCGCGCACTTCTACATGACCTACGGCATCTCGGTCGGCGCCAACGCGGTGATCGGCGGCGGCGCCTCGTTCACGCTCGCCACTGACTACCGGGGCAACGTCGGCGCATTCACCGGCTTGGGTCCGTCGATCCAGACCAACGTCTCGGCCGGCGGCGCCTTCTCCATCGGCTTCTATCCGAAGACCGAGCTCGACGGCTTCTCCGGCTGGGGTCACTCGTTCGCGCTGGCCGGCGGTCCGTTCAAGATCGTCTCGGGCGGCATCAGCATCGCCGTTTCGGAAGACTTCAGTGAACTGCAGGGCTTCGGCTTCAGCTTCGGCGTCAGCGTCGGTGCCGGTGCCGGCATCCTGCCCGGCGACTTCACCTACGGTCCCGAGCACGCCTGGAAGCTTTGATCTGAGCTTCCAGCACCAAACCGAAAGCAGAAGGGGCGGCCCGTGGGCGCCCCTTTTCAATTCGGAGACCAAAACCTGAAACGACGATGGCCACGTGGCGCTGTACCCGTCTCGCGCCGCAAACCGGGTCGTCGCCCAGAGCGCCCGCTTTCGGCCGGACGTTAGCGCCGATCCGTTGCGGGTCGGGCCGT
Organism: Rhodospirillaceae bacterium; assembly: GCA_038152725.1. Classification (GTDB taxonomy): domain Bacteria; phylum Pseudomonadota; class Alphaproteobacteria; order Rhodospirillales; family Casp-alpha2; genus TMED8. Next base: position 8,476 of record JAYOXJ010000107.1, on the reverse strand, counting down.
TCCGGGGCAATATCCATCCGTCGGGACGGCCCCGTGTGGGGAACCCGGTTTAGGGGAGGTTCAAATGCAGTTGCATGAGTTCGACAACGTCGTCTCCATGCGGAGATTGCTGTTGCTGGCGGTGTTTCTTGGGTTTTCCTACGGTGCTTTGTCTCCCGCCGCGGCGAATGACCGGCAGCTCATGGCCGACGCGGGCAATGCGAAAAAGAAGGAAGATCCCCTTACCTACATGCGGAAAAAATATCCGGGGTGCGAGCGGGAATTGATGCAATTGTGCATCCGCAGCGCCGGGGTTTCGATGCCGACATTTTGCAAGGGTACAAAGGGCCTGAACTTCAAAGGCTTAACGACCAAAGACGTGGATTCGATTTGCGCCAAATAACAATCGGTTGCGCGACGGCTCCCTGAAAAATCCTCGATTTGAGACGGGCTCATTCTCCGACAGCGGCGACCGGCGATGAAACGCCTTCGGCACATTGTTTCTTCGACGGCCAATGGACGCCGCCAATCGGCAACGATGTCCCCAAAAACTTCGATCACCCCAGCCCCAACACCCCCCTCGCCCGCTTCGGGATATTCTTCGCCACCAGCGCATGCGCCTGGGTGAGGTGATCCTCCAGGTCCTTGTTCGACAACCCCGGGTTCTCGTACATCTGGATCCAGGTCATGCCGCGCGAAGCCAGGTACGGCGCCGGGCGGAGCCCCGGCATCTCCTTCAGCACCTCGTAGGCGATGTCGGAGACCTTGAAGGTGATGCCGGCGAGCTCACCGTGATGCCAGGCGCCGATGGCGAAGACCTTGGCATAGAGCTTCGAGCCTTCCGCGTCGGTGACGGTGCCGCCGACCTTCCACACGTCCGCGTCGCCCCATTGCACCACGTGCAGCGCGCAGGGGAGCGACGCGCAGAACGCGTTGAAGCGCTTCGGCGTCATCATGGCGCGGTCCCCTGCTCCGGCGGCGGCGCCGACGGTGTCGCCGGCAGCATCGAGCGGTGCACGTACATGATCCCGACCAGCAGCGCCGGCACACCAGCCAGCGCGTAACCGAGCCCGAAGCTGCCGCCGGCGCCGAGCAGCCAGCCCATCAGCGCCGGATAGACGAACTGCCCGCCGACCGCGAACGCCAGCACACCGCCGGTATTGGTGGCGACGTCCTCGCGCCGGGAGCGCGCCGCGATCTCGGCCAGGATGACGCCGTGCCAGCTGATAGCGGTGGCGCTGTAGGCCATCGCCAGCGCGGTGACGGCGACGCTCGGCCAGCCCTTGTCCATGGCCAGGCAGAGTGCCGCGAAGCCGGCCATGCTGATCCCGAGCACCGCCAGCACAGGCGCGGCGCGCCCGGCCAGCCCGACCATCCAGCCCCAGAAGATGCGCGCCACCACGGCGGCGACTTGCGAGAGCGCGAATACGCCGCCGGCCTCGACCAGCGTCATGTCGAGCCCCTTGACCAGGAACGAGACGAAGAACGCGCCATAGACGCCCTGCAGTCCGCAGTAGGCGAAGGTCGCCATCACCAGGCGGCGGAACGGCGCCGGCACCAGTACCCCCTTCAGCGTGTAGTAGGCCTGGCGGACGGAAATGCGGAAGTTCGGGCTGCGGTTCTTGTCGAACACGCCGCGCAGCACCTGCAGGATCGCGGCCAGGCCGATGTTCATGGCGGCGGTGCCGATGAAGATGCCCTGCCAGCCGAAGTTGACCAGCAGGAACGGCACGACGATGCCGGCGATGATGCCGCCGGCCGGCACGCCGGTCTGCTTGATCGAGAAGATCAGCGCCGCGTGCTTCGGCGGCGCGTAGCGCGCCAGGATGTCGGAGGACGCCGGCGTCGAGAACGCGCTCGACGTACCGATGACGATGGCGCCTAGCGCCAGCGCCCAGACCTCGCCGAAAACGCCGAGCAGGAGGCCTAAGCCCATGCCGACCAGCGACAGCTGCGACATGCGCACGGCGCCGTACTTGCGGATGAAGCCGCCGGCAAACAGCATGAAACACATGGAACCGGCGTAAAGCATGCCGAGATGGAAACCGGCCAGCGCCACCGGCACGCCGAGCACCTTGGAAAGCTCCGGTGCCGCAATCGCGACGACGAGCTGGCTCATGTAGGCCAGCGATTGCTGGGTGATCGTCGTGGCGACGGCGAGAAACAGCATCATCGGCGGATTGCCCTCGCCGCCATGGGTCGGTCGGGGATGTAAGCGCTCGACGGTGGGATGATCGGCATGACGATTCATCTTCCGCCAAGCCGCCGGCAGCGGCAAGCGCGGCTTTGACCCAACCGGTGTGCCGCCGCATAGTCTCGCCCGACATGTTCGAAAGCGCGCTCGCCATCGATCCGGAATTCCTCGCCGTCGCCCTCGTCGCGGTGGTGCTGACCGGCATTTCCAAAAGCGGCCTCGGCGGCGGGATCGGCCAGCTCTCGGTGCCGGTGATGACGTTCTACATCTCGCCGGTGGCGGCGGCGGCGATCATGCTGCCGATCCTCTGCACCATGGACCTGATCAACCTCTGGAACTACCGGCGCGACTGGCACAGAGCCAACGTCGCGGTGATGGTGCCGGGTGCACTGGTCGGTATCGGCATCGGTACGCTCACCTTCCGCCATGTCGACGACAACACCGTGCGCCTGATTCTAGGCGTCATCATGCTGGTCTTCTCGGCGAGCTATTTCGTGCAGCGAAAGCCGACCGACTCGGCCAGTCCCGGCGGCCGCGCGCTCGGGCTCTTCTGCGGCACCTTGGCCGGATTCACCAGCTTCGTCGCGCACGCCGGCGGCGGGCCGGTCAAGTTCTACATGCTGCCGCAGCGTCTCGCGCCGCGCACCTTCGTCGCCACCCACGTGGTCTTCTTTTTCATCGTCAACCAGTTGAAGATCTGGCCCTACCTCTGGCTCGGCCAGTTCTCGACGGCAAACCTAGGGACAAGCCTGATGCTGCTGCCGGCGGTGCCGGTGGGCGTTTGGCTGGGCTGGAAGCTGATCAAGGTGATCGACCCGGAGGTCTTCTACCGCGTCTGTTACGTGCTTCTGTTCGTCGCCGGCATCAAGCTGGTCTACGACGGGCTCACGCGCGGCGGTTACTTCTGACGTAGTCGGCGATGCGGCCGATCACCGCGGTGACGACTCCCTGCAACTTGGCGAAGTCGGCGCTCTTCACCATGCGCCGCTCGTCCATGTAGAGGCCGCGGTCGAGTTCGATCTGCAGGCTGTGGCAGCCGGCCGCCGGGTCGCCGATCTTCCTGACGATCTCGCCACCCTTGAAGCGCTTGTTGACGGCGACGCTCAAGCCCTGGCCGCGAAACGCCTCGGCCACCACCTCGGTGAATTCGGTGCCGCAGGTGCGTCCATCGATGTTGCCGAGCACGACGTCCTCGACCGGGATGTCCTTCTTGCCGAGCTCGGTGCCGAACCCGACCGAGAACATCGAATGGCAGTTGACGTGCCAGCATTGGCCGTGGCGCGCCATGATGCCGGCGATGGTCTCGGTGAGCGCCGCGTGATAGGGGCGCCAGCAGGCGTCGATGCGGTGCTCGACCTCGGCGACGGAGAGCAAGCGATCGTAGATTTTCACCCCGGCGCCGCCGTTCTGCCAGATCAGGCCGATGCCGTCGGCGGTCTTCGGCGTGACTTCGGTGGGATGCGGCCAGGTGCCCTCGATCAGCGCCGGGTCGAGCGCTTCGAGGCCGCGGTTGGGGTCGATGTAGGTGCGCGGAAATCCAGCCGCCAGCAGCCAGGCGCCGTGCCGTGGGGCTGCTTCGTAGATTTCGTCGATGAAGCTGTCCTCGCCCCAGCGGATGGCGGCGCGCGGGCAGTCGTGGTTGAAATCGTCCGGATATGCGGTGCCGTTGTGGGGCGAGTCGAACATCAGCGGCAGCGCCTCGCCTTCGGGCGCGGAGAGCGTGAGGACGCCGGGAATGTGTCGGGCCTCCGTCATGTCATTTCAGCCCCAATGCCTTGCGGTAGGCCGGGTCGGCCAGCATCGCCGTCGCCGCCGCCTTGGCGCCGGCGGGCGACCAGCGGCGGTCGCAATTGCGGTAGAAGCCGTGCCAGTCGACGGTGGCGAACCTGTCGCGGAGATCGATCACATGCAGATTTTCGTAGCCGCCGGTGAGCACGCCCAGGATGCCGGGCAGCGGCGACGGTGCGGTGGTTGCGAGATCGCCGGGCCGCGGAATCAGAACGACGAAGACCTGGCGTTCCTTGGCCTCCTCTAGCACCCGCGTCAGCACCTCGATAAGGCGTACCGCCTGCGCCTTGGTAAAATCGAAATAGCCGGAATAGCCCGAACCGAGGTTGCGTTCCGCACCGTCGTCGGTGGTCGCCATCTGCACGACGACGCCCTTGAAGGCGTTGAAGACGTTGGCGGTGAAGGTGAAGTTTCGGAGTAGCCGGGCGAAGTAGCGCCGCCGCTCGCGCCTGAGATCGCGCTCGGAAAGTCCGCGCTTGTCGGCGTTGGCGAATTCGACTTCGTAGCCGCCCCCCTTGGCGACCAGGTAGGGCCGATACTGGTCGGGGAAGGAACCGGCGTGCTTCGGGTCGTCGTCGATGAAGTCGTTGTCGGGCAGCAGATTGAGCACCACCACGTCGTGCTCGAAGCGCTTGCCCAGGTGCTTGTACAACAGCCACGACTGGGTCGGACCGAAATTGCCCGAGGTCCCGAAGTTGAGATGCTCGACGCCGGTATCGGCCTCGAGGATGTCCGAAGTGCGGTCCTTGCGCTCCAGGCCATAGCCCTCGGTGAACGAGTCGCCCAGCATGACCACGCGCGGCAGCTTGCCGGTGGTCTGGCGGCCGCGGTCGCGCGCACCGTAGGCGTTGGTGCGGTAGGTGACCGAAAAGCACGACCGGGTGTGGACGTATTCCGTATCCGGCTCGTGCCAGACGCCGAAGTGAGGGTTGCGGTCGACCCAGAACGGCCGCGCGCTGGGAAAACGGTAGTTGGGCGCATCGGCGGCGACCATGCCGGTGACGACGGCGATGGCGCTCAATGCCTCGATCAGGGCGAGGACGGCACCGACGGCGATGGCCGCGCGCTTGACGGTTCTCAGGATTTGCCGGCGTCGGTGCGCCCGAACCTGCCGCTGCGACATGGCGCTGGATTAGACCTTCGGCGCCGGCAATGCCGCCATCGGTACGTAACCCGGCAACGCCTCGACGCGGCCGAGCCAGGCCGAGACGTTCTTGTAGCCGTGCGGGTCGATGCCGCCCCGGGGCCCCCCGCCGGCCTAGACCGAGGTGACGATATCGGCGACCCGCGGCGCGGCGCCGCCCCGCCCCAGGCGCGTCTTCAGATGGTCGTCGAGGATGGAGAGCGCGCGGCGCGCCTTTTCCTGGGCGCCCGGAATGTCGCCCGGCCGGTTGAACAGGATTAGCGCGCGCGCCATGGCGCAGCCCTGGATCATCTCGGCGGAAGAGAACGACATCCACTCCGAGACATGGCCGAAAGCGACCGGATCGCCCATCGGCAGCCATTTGCCCTTGCCGTACTTGGCCGCCAGGTACATGCAGATCGCCTGCGAGTCGTGCAGCACCACGCCGTCGTCGTCGAGCGTCGGCACCTGGCCCAGGGGATTGAGGGCGAGGTATGCGGGCTCTTTCTGCGCGCCGGCCTGCAGGTTGACGGGAACGGTTTGGTAGTCGAGCCCGAGGAACGCCAACAGCATGCGGACCTTGTGGCAATTGCCCGAAAGCGGCACGTCGTAGAGCTTGATCATAGGTGACTCCCTGGTTGCGGTCTTCGCCGCGTCCGCGCATTTTGACGCGCTTAGCGGCCCATGACAAACCACATCAGCGCCGGCAAGGTGATGAAAGAGAGCAGCGTCGAGACCATCACCAGCCCGGCCACTTCCGCCGGACGGGTCTTGTACATCTCGGCGTGGACGTAGTTGAAGACGGCGACCGGCATGGCGCACTCGACGATCAGGACGCCGCGCTCGGCACCTTCGAGCCCAAGCAGCACCGCCGCCCCCCAGCCGACCGCGAAACCCATGCCGAGCCGCACCAACGAGAGTTGCAGCGCCCGCCCGAGACCCCGCACCTGAAGCTGGTTGAGCGAGACGCCGAGCGTGATCAGCATCATCGGAATGGCGATGCCGCCGATCAAATTCAGGCTGTTGAACATCCATTTCGGCAGCTCCCAGTCGAAATAGAGCGCCGGCATGGCGGCGAGCGTCGCCCAGATCATCGGCACCTTGAGGATGGCGGAGAGCTTGAACGAACCCGACGCCAGCGCCGGCCCGACCAGGAACACCAGCACGGCGCTGACCACGAAGTAGCCGATGCCGAGCGCGAGGCCTTCCTCGCCGAAGGCGAGCAGGCAGAGCGAGAGGCCCAGGTTACCGGTGTTGGCGAAAGTCAGCGAGGCCAGGAACGCGCGGCGATCGAGCGCCATCAGCTTGAGCACGACGGCGCCGGAGACAGCGAACAGCAGCGTCGTCGCCGCCGCGAGGCCTCCCATCTTCAGCAGCGTCCCGGCCTCGACCTCGACGGTGACCAGGGTCTTGAAGATCAGGCAGGGAAAGCCGACGAAGGTGACGATGCGGGTAACGAAGGCGGTCTCGTAGGCGAGGCCGCGGTTGGCCCAGAGATAGCCGATCAGCGCGCATACCGTGACCGGCGCGACCGTCTCGAAGATCGCCATGAACACGAGAGATTGCCCTTTCCGTCCGGGCGCCGGAAGCCGCTATTCGACCCAGGCGATGCGCAGGATGTTGGTGGCGCCGGGGGTGCCGAACGGCACGCCGGCGGTGATCGCCATGGCGTCGCCGGGCTCGGCGAACTCTTCCTTGCGGGCCGCGGCGATGGAGAGCAGCACCATGTCGCGGAAGGTCTGGACGTCGTCTGTATGGACCGAGTGCACGCCCCAGGCGAGCGCCAGTCGGCGCGCGGTGTCGAGCCTCGGCGTCAATCCCATGATCGGCACCATCGGCCGCTCGCGCGACGCGCGCAGCGTGGTCGAACCGGTCGAGGTGAAGGTGACGATGGCCGCCGCCGATATGGTCTCGGCGACCTGGCGCGCGGCGGTGGTGATGGCGTCGGCGGCGGTCGCCTCCGGCGCGCGGCGGTTGATCTCGATCTGGTGCGCATAGAGCGGGTCCTTCTCGACCCGGCGGATGATGCGGTCCATCATCGCCACCGCTTCGGAAGGATAGGCGCCGACCGCCGTCTCCGCCGACAGCATCACCGCGTCGGCGCCGTCGTAGATGGCGGTGGCGACGTCGGAAGCCTCGGCCCGGGTCGGGCTCGGCGAGGAGATCATCGATTCCAGCATCTGCGTCGCGACGATGACCGGCTTGCCGGCCTCGCGGCAGACGCTGACCATGCGCTTTTGCAGGCTCGGCACTTCTTCCGGCGGCAACTCCACGCCCAAATCACCGCGCGCCACCATGATCGCATCGGAGAGATCGACGATTTCCTCGAGCGCGTTCAGCACCATCGGCTTTTCCAGCTTGGCCATGATCGCGGCGCGGCCGGCAATCAGCTTCTTGGCCTCGGCGATGTCGGCCGGGCGCTGCACGAACGACAGTGCCACCCAGTCGATGCCGAGTTGAAGGCCGTAACGCAGATCTTCCAGGTCCTTCTTGGTGAGCGGCGAAAGCTCGAGCACCGCGTCGGGCACGTTGACGCCCTTGTGGTCCGAGATATCGCCGCCGGCGATCACCTTGGTGGTGGCGAAGTCCCTGCCGCATTCCGTCACTTGCAGGCGGATGCGCCCGTCGTTGACGAGCAGGTTCATGCCCGGCTCCAGCGCGGCGAAAATCTCGGGGTGCGGCAATTCGGCGCGCTTGGCATCGCCCAGCGTCTCGTCGAGATCGAGGCGGAAGGTCTGGCCCGCTTCGAGCTTGGCGCGGCCATCCTTGAATTCACCGACGCGGAGCTTCGGCCCCTGCAGATCGAGGATCACGCCGATCGGCCGGCCGTGCTTCTTCTCGAGCGCGCGGATGATGTCGAGCCTGGCTTTGTGGTCGGCGTGGGCACCGTGGGAGAAGTTCATGCGAAAGACGTCGCAACCGACCTCGAACAGTGCCGAGATGGCCTTCTCATCCGATGTGGCGGGGCCGAGTGTCGCGACGATCTTGCTCTTGCGATAGCGTCTCATAACCGGGACCTTACGTGTAACTTTTTGATGTTACAATGCGATTTTGGCAGCCCGCAGGCGGGTGCCGCGCCCCTTCAACAGCACTTCTATGCCGGCGCTGTTACGCCTTTGTTAACGGCACGGCAGGTATTATCCTGACGCGATGATGGTAAGGCCCGGGGACTGGACCCGATGATCAAGAAACTGGTTTCGAACGCGCTGCTCTCCATGGTGATGGACAAGAAGGCGCGCGAGAAATTCAACGCCGCGCAGGAGGCCAAGGCACGCGCCAAGGCGGAAGCCGATCCCAAGCCGGCACCGCCGACCGCGACCAAGGCGCCGATACCGTCCGCCGCCACCGAGCCGCGCGCGAAAGCCGCTGCCCCTGCCGGCAAGGCGCCGCGG